>JANXRP010000031.1 GCA_025352965.1 Comamonadaceae bacterium | reverse complement strand
GATTGACAGCCGTTTATTTATGGAGGGGCGGCAAGTGCGGCGGCGGCGCGAATGCGTGCAATGCGATGGGCGCATGACCACGTATGAGACCGCGGAATTTAATATGCCGCGCATTGTTAAACGCGATGGTCGCCGTGGTTTGTTTGATGAAACCAAATTGCGCGGCGGTATGCGGCACGACTGTGGCAAGGGCAGTGCCGTCGCGCAGGTGGGTATGCCAGTCATCTGGGCGCGTGAGGGTGAGGGCAGTGGGTGACGAAGTGTTTATCATGATGGCTTGATTATCCCTAGGAGTGAGAGATGCCTTGGTCAACCTCTGCCATGCGATCGACAACCTTAATTGGTCAACACGCAGCGCTTGTGCCGCTGGAGCTTGACCAGCTAGACGATTTGACGCTTGCCGTGCAAGACGGTGAACTTTGGAAGCATTGGTACACCTCTGTGCCCAGTCCAGAGCAGATGCCAAGCGATCTGCAAAAGCGCCTTGATTTGCAGGATGCTGGCAGCCTGCAGCCGTTTGCGGTCATCGACATGCGCAAAAATGTCCCCACACATGGCAAGGCGATTGGCATGACAACCTATATGCACATCGACGCGCCCAATCGTCGGCTAGAGATTGGCGCTACTTGGTATGCAAAGTCCGTGCAGCGAAGCGGCATTAATACCGAGTGCAAGTTGATGTTACTGACGCACGCGTTTGAAGAGCTCAATTGCATTGCCGTTGAATTTCGGACGCATTGGTTTAACCAGCAAAGCCGCGCTGCGATTGAGCGCTTGGGTGCCAAACTGGATGGCGTGCTGCGTAATCATTCCATCAACTTGCACCCCGATGCAGGCGGCGCACTGCGTGACACTTGTGTGTACAGCATCATTGCCAGCGAATGGCCAAGCGCCAAGACGCATTTGACGTATCGACTGGCTCGATAATCCACATCATGCTGATTGATTTCTTTTACGCGCTACGCGCCGCAAAACTTCCTGTCTCCGTCAAAGAGCACCTCTCGCTGCTTGAAGCTTTAAACGCCAATGTGGTGGGGCCACGGTCGGACGATGCCGCTTCGATGGATGACTTTTATTACCTCTCGCGGGCAACGCTTATCAAAGATGAAAAGCACTACGATAAATTCGATCGTGCTTTTGCGCAATATTTCAAAGGCGTGGAGTCGGTCGCTGATTTCAACAAAGAAATCCCTGCCGAGTGGTTGCGCAAAAACCTAGAGTCCATGCTGTCTGCCGAAGAGGCTGCCAAGCTCAAAGCCATGGGCTGGGACGAGCTGATGGAGACGCTTAAAAAGCGTTTGGAAGAACAAAAAGAGCGCCACGAGGGCGGAAGCAAATGGATTGGCACGGGCGGCACATCGCCGTTTGGTGCATATGGACAAAACCCTGCGGGCATTCGAATTGGGCAGGCAGGTGGGCGCAACAAGAGTGCCGTCAAGGTGTGGGATCAGCGTGCGTATAAGGATTACGACGACACACAAGAGCTGGGCACACGTAACATCAAAATTGCGCTACGTCGCTTGCGTAAGTTTGCACGCGAAGGGCACGAGGATGAGCTGGACCTTGATCAAACGATTAGCAAAACCGCCGCGAATGCGGGCTTTTTAGACATCAAGATGCGCCCCGAGCGGCATAACAACGTGAAGGTGCTGATCTTGATGGATGTGGGCGGTACGATGGACGAACATATTCAGCGCGTTGAAGAAATGTTTTCGGCTGCCAAAGCCGAGTTCAAGCACATGGAGTTTTATTATTTCCATAACTGCGTGTACGACTTCATGTGGAAAAACAATCGCCGCCGCTACGCTGAAAAGTTTGAAACGTGGGATATTCTGCGCAAGTACAACAAGGACTACAAGCTCATCTTTATTGGCGACGCAACCATGAGTCCTTACGAGATTTTGCAGCCAGGCGGCAGCGTGGAGTACAACAATGCCGAGGCAGGGGCAGAGTGGCTTGCGCGCCTTATCAATACCTTCCCTAAGCACGCTTGGATTAACCCTGAACCGCAAGGCGTGTGGCAATATCGGCAGAGTATTGGCATCATCCAGCAAATTGTGGGCAACAAAATGTTCCCGATGACGCTCAAGGGTTTGGAAGACGCGATGCGGCAATTGACGAAATGATTGATTAACTTTTAAAGGAGAGCAGCATGAAAAAACTGATTTTTTTTGCTTTGAGCGGCGCGGCTGCTTTAGGGGCGTTTGCACAAGCGCAAACACCAGCAGCTACGCCTGCGAAGGTGACGCCGAAAGTGGAGAGCGCCGCTAAGGTCATTGAACGCGCGCAAGCTGCAATGGGTTCGGCTATGGTTAATAGTCTGGCTTTCAGTGCCACCGGCACGGGCACGACGTTTGGCCAAGCCTATTTGCCAACATCGCCTTGGCCAAAGATTACGTATTCCAACTTTGCGCGGCACTATGACTACGCTAACGCTGCAATGAGCGAAGAGGCTGCGAGGGTTCGCGCTGAACCCAATGGCGGCGGCGCTGTACCTCTTATGGGCACGGGCGAGCAAAAAACATCGGGGCGTTTGAGTGGTGACTTTGCTTGGAATATGACCCCTACGCCATCGGCTTCGCCGCGCGATGTCGATGGGCGTATCCACGATTTGTGGACGAGTCCGCACGGTGCGCTGCGTGCCGCTGCCAACTACAACGCCATCGTTAAAAAAGTGACGCTGAACAAACAAGCCATGACGACCCTCGGCTTTACTGTGCCGGGGCGTTTTGCGGCTGTTGTGTACATCAATGCTCGGGGCATGGTCGCGGGCGTGGACTCGGTGATGCCAAGCCCTGTGCTGGGCGATATGTCGGTGACCACTTGGTATGACGATTACAAAGACTTCTCTGGTGTGAAGTTCCCTAGTCGCATTAGGCAGGAGATGGCTGGGCATCCTACGCTGGATGTTGCGGTGTCTAGCGTGCAAGTGGGTACGTCGTTGGATGCGACTGTGCCAGACGCTGTGCGTAACTTCAAAGAGAACGTAGTAGCAACCAGCGCGGCGGACGGCAATAGCCTTGGCGTGTGGTTTCTAGCGGGTGGCTCGCATAACAGCGTGCTGATTGAAATGGCGGATCACGCGGTGTTGGTAGAGACGCCGCTTTACGATGGTCGCTCGCTTGCGGTGCTGGCTAAGGCCAAAGAATTGTTACCTGCCAAGCCCGTGCGCTACGTCATCAATTCGCATCACCATTTTGACCATGCAGGTGGACTGCGCACGGCAGCGTCCGCAGGTTTGACCTTGGTGACTAGTCAAGCAGCCAAGCCCTATTTTGAGCGCGCACTGGCTAATCCAAACCGTTTGCGTCCTGATGCCTTGGCTGCAAGCAGCGCCAAATGGAGCGTAGAGGGTGTGAGTGGCAAACGTGTGATGACCAGTGGCGTGCGTACCGTGGAGATCTATGAGATCAAAGACAGTGTCCACGCACAAGGTTTCATGATGGTGTACTTGCCTCTAGAGAAAATCTTGATTGAAGCCGATGCCTACACTCCAGGTGCACCCAACGCTCCAACGCCAGCCAAGTTGAATGACAACCACTTAAACCTCGCCGTCAACATTCAAGCCAATAGCTTGCAAGTGGCGCGCTTTTTACCGCTGCACGGACGCATGGTGGATGCGGCGGAGTTCAACCGTGCCATTGGGCAAGGGCAATAACCATAAGGCTGCGATGCAAGATCCGCGTGAATTTTTAAAACATCTCTATGGCGTCGCTGTTAAACGAGCTCAGCCATCGCACACATTAGGCGACTTCATGCCCGAGCCGCCAACCAAGACGGGTGCTCGCACCGTGGTGGTGGGTGCAGGCAAAGCGGCTGGCGCGATGGCGCAGGCGTTTGAGCAGCTGTGGCTTGAGCGCTATCCAAACGCACCCATGAGCGGCATGGTGGTCACGCGCTACGGGCACACGCCGCCCACGCCAATCGGTTTGCAAGGAAAAATCAAAATTGTCGAGGCGTCGCATCCTGTTCCCGACGCTGCAGGGCTTGCCGCAGCGGAAGAAATTTTGCAATCGGTGCAGGGTTTGACGAGTGACGATCTGGTCGTTTGCTTGATTTCAGGCGGCGGTTCGTCTTTGCTGACGCTGCCGTGCGAAGGGCTTAGCTTTCCTGAAAAGCAAGCGATCAATCAAGCGCTTTTAATGAGTGGTGCCAATATCGGCGAGATGAACTGCGTGCGCAAGCACCTCTCTCGTATCAAAGGCGGGCGTTTGGCGGCCGCCTGCGGACCAGCACGTTTGGTGACGCTGGCGATTAGCGATGTGCCAGGCGACGATGTTTCCGTCATTGCGAGCGGTCCTACGGTGGTGGACGAAACGACCTGCGCAGATGCGCTGGCGATTCTTTCTAAATATGCTATTGCCCTGAATGCCACAGTGGGTAAGGCTTTGCGGGCAGGCACGTTGGAAACACCCAAGGCGCTTGGCCTACAGGCAAGCAGTCCTGCGCAAGTCCATCTAATTGCCACACCACAGCAATCGTTGGAAGCTGCTGCTGATGCGGCACGGGCGCTTGGCGTAACCGCCTACATACTCTCCGACGAAATTGAAGGTGAATCTCGCGAAGTGGCCAAGGTTCATGCAGCGCTTGCCATCAGCACCGCACGAGGACGAAGCAGTTTCAAAGCACCTTGCGTGATTTTGAGCGGCGGCGAAACCACGGTAACCGTGCGTCCGCGTGCCGAGGGGCAGGCCAAAGGCAAGGGCGGCAGGGCGGGTGAGTTTTGCTTGGGGCTCGCGCAGGCACTGAATGGCGCACAGGGCACGGATCACGAAATTTGGGCACTCGCTGCCGACACCGACGGCATTGATGGTGTTGAGGACAATGCAGGCGCATTCGTCACACCCGATACGCTACAAAGAGCCAGCCAGCAAGGCCTAGCGGCGAGCGACTATTTAGCTCGTAATGACTCGTATCGTTTTTTTGCAGGACTTGACGACTTGCACGTGACGGGCCCGACGCACACCAATGTGAACGACTTTAGGGCGATTTACGTGGCTGGGTGATATCGTCCCATACAGGGACGATCGCCAGCAGCAGTAAAAGACCAGCCAGCGGAATGGTAAACAGGCTACCTATTTTTTGAAAGCCAAAAGCACCTACGATGCCGCCTAGTAAAAAAAGCAAAAGCAAAGACCACAGCGCACGCATTTTTTCACCGCTGGCCATCACCATACCATCAGTTTGGCTGAGAGAGGGGTCATTCCGATAAATCAGTTTTCCCAGCTCAATGCCAATATCCGTCACGATGCCGGTGACGTGTGTGGTGCGGATTTCCGTTTTTGAGATTTTGGTGATGAGTGCGTTTTGCAGCCCCATCAAAAAGCAAAGCAGCATGACGGTTGTGATGGAGCTTCCTACTAAGCCAAAGCCAATGAGTAGTAAAGACTCCAAGAGAAGTGGCAGTGCAAATAGGCTGTGTAGCTTTTTCCGCTTTCCCCAATTCACCATGATGGCGGTGCACGCTGCGCCAGCAAGGAACGAGAGCAGAGCGAGCAGGCTGGCAAGCACCAGCTGGTGATGGCCTAGCGCCAAGTTGTCGCCAATAGAGGCAACAATGCCCGACATATGCGAGGTGTATTGCTGGACGGCCAAAAAGCCGCCCGCATTGGCAGCGCCTGCCACAAAGGTGAGGTAGCGGGCAAGGTTTAAATTAAGGTCGGCGCGGCGTTGTTGTCCTGAGAGGGCTCGGAGGTATTGCGTGGGCATACCTAGCATACTAAGCTAAGTGCTTGCAGCGGTTTCCCTGTTTGCGGATTGAAGATGACGAGATTGATGCGCCTTGGATGGCTTGCATCCTTTGCCGCTGTTTGCAAGACTAACTTGCTGTTACCCGTGTGCTCGCCAGCCGCTTGATATTGCCGCACCACGAAGTCGTGTTTCAAAAATTCGCCCGAGTTTTCGCCTGCTTTCACTTTGCTACTGTGACCATCTTCTGTCACAGTCCAATAAGCGCTCCAGGCCATACTGGACGTGGCTTGCACCTGTGCCGAAAACACGCCGCCTTGTTCCTGTTTTAAAGAAATTGCAACGGATGCAAGCTCTGGCACGGCATTCCAGCGCTGCCAGTTCGATAAATCACGGCCATTGGCGACCATTTGCGGCGTATAGATCGTGCTTGATTTTTGCCAAGCGGAGACTTGCCGCTGACGAGCGGTATGCGCGGGCGTTGCAAAACGATCCGTCCAGCCGATGTAGTCCCAGTAGTTGACGTGAAAGGCTTGCACGACGGGGGCTGGTGAGACATCCTTCAACGTTGAAAGCCATTTGTCCGCAGGTGGGCATGAGCTGCATCCCTCAGATGTATAGAGCTCGATCACAGGTGTGATTTTGTCGCCCGATTTGGCGCTGCATGTCTGCGCGATAGCCGCTCCGACGCTACTTGTGCAAGCTAATACGGATAAGGCGTAGCGGGCGGTTTTTGTGATTTTCATGGCAAGCTCCTGATGTGATGTCAATGAGTCGCATGCGGTGGAGAATTCTTACATCCCGAAGCTAAAAATTGCAGGCAACTTGTTAGCAAGCAACGACTCGGGGATTTCTTTTTTTACACGCCAATCTTTGACAAGCAGGCTCACTGTCCTTGCGTTATTGAGAGTAAGTCCTACGCTGCAAGCCAAGCGGGTTGTGGGCTGTAGTGTAGAGATCAGGTCTGCCAGCAGAGCCGCATTACGGTAAGGTGTTTCGATAAAGAGCTGCGATTGCCCGCTTTGGATGGCGAGTTTTTCTAGCTGCGTGATGCGAGTTTTGCGAGCCGCTGCGTCCTGCGGCAAGTAGCCATTGAAGGCGAAGTTTTGTCCGTTCAAGCCGCTGGCAGCCAGCGCAAGCAAGAGCGACACAGGGCCTACTAAGGGCACGACTTCAATGCCAAGCGCATGCGCCGCGCGGACAACCGAGGAGCCTGGGTCGGCTATGGCGGGCATGCCCGCTTCGCTCATGAGTCCGATATTGAAGCCTTGCAAAGCCTGATCTAGCAAGGCTTGCGAGGCCGCGTTGTCGCTCGTCGCCG
>JANXRP010000024.1 GCA_025352965.1 Comamonadaceae bacterium | reverse complement strand
GCCGCATCTACATAATGCTTCTGCATAGTGTTCGTGCTTAACCCACCGATTACGGTATATCTAAATGTAATCACACTGCAAATCTTTAACACTGCCGCAAAATGATCTGGCATAACCTCCCAAGCCGCAAAAAGCAACGGATAGCATTGCGTTGCTCTGAAGATTTTCAACTCATTGATTGATTTTTTTGCAGTATGAATATCTATCCACATGTGATCTGTTGGCTCCTTCAAAGCCGCATTCAAACTTGCAGTTTTTTCACATTGATCTAAAAAAATTGAAGCGTCGTCTGGAGAGTTGATGCTATTGCGAATTTCTTTAAACAATCGTGACGGACGTGTAATTCCGTATCTAGAATTCCAAAAATAGTTAATAAATCTAGAAAAATCTCGGTCTAATTCACTCTGAGATATGCGCAACCATTGCTCCTCAGCCACATCTATTGCATTCTCGTCGCCTTCAAATTTAGAAAATAAATAATTTTTCAATAGATCAGTCACACTAAGCTGCGTGCCGCGCGCATTCAAGGTTTCAAAAACGGTGTAAGCATCCAACTCATCGCTAACCAAAATTTGGATGAATAGCAACTTATCACCAGCCGTATTCAATAACTCAGCCAAACCTTGTGCATCTGCATCTTGATCAAATCTTTCGGTAATTTTTCCTAAGAAATATTTGAACCCATTCCAAAGTTGCTTTTGTGACGGAGGTAACGTCGACTCACGAACAGGCTCCTTCAACTGCATTAGAACGCTGTGCATGAAGCCTCTGTCATTTTTATTCAAAGTTAAACGACCGGTTTCTTTAAGCGAGGCTGTGTCTTTGGCACGAAGAAAACGATCACGAAATAAATTAGCTCGCTCTTGATTGGATTGCTTATCCATTGATTTTTGTGCCCAAGATTCGAACACCTTGACCCCCGCGAGCACCAGTAATACAAGCGTTGCCAATCGCTGCTGCCCATCAATCACATCAAATTGCTTACTCACTTCGCCAGTTGGCTTGAGCACGATAGCGCCCATGTAATGCTCTTTCCCCGTTTCAATAACTCCTATCAGGTCTTGCCAAAGCTCCTCCCAATTGTCCTGATCCCATTTGTAATCTCGTTGAAATCTAGGAACAACAAAAGTCCGTCCATTAGTAAATAATTCACCAAACGTAGGGGTTGCAGTAGACAAGAGTAATGAGGACATGAGAGTCTCCTAATTTTTTAAGCTACGCATCACCGTCGCTGCCACATTCTCGGGCGTAAAGCCAAAGTGCTCGAACAGCACGGGCGCTGGTGCAGATTCGCCAAAGCAATCGATGCCAACCACCGCAGCGCAGCCGTATTTCCACCACCCATCGGTCGATCCCATCTCGACCGCAATACGTGGCAAGCCTTTTGGCAACACGGCGTTTTTGTAGGCAACCGTTTGTTTGTCAAACGTCGTCGTGCTGGGCATGGAGACCACGCGCACAGCGACATTCATGGTCGCCAATAGTGATTGTGTTTTGAGTGCCAATTGCACTTCCGAACCCGTGGCGATGATGACGGCCTCGGCCTTCTTCTTCAATCCCACTTCAGATGGTTCAGCCAGCACATACGCGCCTTTGCTAATGTCGGCTAGTTCATGCTTAGGTGCGTACAAAATATTTTGACGGCTAAGAAGCAGCGCTGTCGGCTTAGTTTTGTTTTGCAAGGCAACCGCCCATGCCACAGCGGTTTCAGCCGTATCGCCTGGACGCCAGACGTCCAAATTCGGGATCAAGCGCAGGCTCGCTGCGTGCTCAATGGACTGATGCGTCGGTCCATCTTCGCCAAGACCAATCGAGTCGTGCGTGAAGACGTGAATCACACGCGTCTTCATCAACGCCGCCATACGAATGGCATTGCGCGAGTAATCGCTAAACGTGAGGAACGTGCCGCCGTAGGGGATGAAACCGCCGTGCAGCGTCACGCCGTTCATGATGGCGGCCATGCCGAACTCACGCACGCCGTAGTTGATATGGCGACCGCCTTGGCCTTGTTCGTTTTTCACGACATTGCCCGCTAAATCGAAACGCAAATTAGGCGTGGATTTTGTATTGGTGAGGTTCGATCCCGTCAAGTCCGCGCTACCGCCCAGCATCTCAGGCAGCGCGTTTGTGAAAGCCTCCAGCGCGATTTGGCTGGCTTTGCGCGACGCCACGGTCTCGGCTTTGGTGTGCGCGGCAACGACCGTATCAAACGCAGTTTGCGCAAAGTTCTTTGGTAAATCCCCTGCCATACGGCGTGTGAATTCATCAGCTAATTCAGGGTATTTTTTGCTATAGGCCGCAAAGGCTTTATTCCACTGGGCTTCCAGCTTGTTACCCTTGGCGACACCATTCCATGCGGCTTGCAGCGCGCTTGGAATTTCAAACGGAGCAGATGTCCAGCC
>JANXRP010000021.1 GCA_025352965.1 Comamonadaceae bacterium | reverse complement strand
GACTTTGATGCTTTGCCAATGGCTCATGTCAAGATCAATAGCCGCCGCGCACTCGTGAAGCTTTTGTCGCAGGGGAACGTGGTGGGTGTTTATGAAAATACGGTGGGTCAATCAACGGGTATAGAAAACCTGACGCTCATTGGGCAACCCGTTGCTGCAACGGCTGGTTACACAGGCGCAGGCACAACAGTGGTTGTTTTGGATACGGGCGTGGATTACACCAATGCCGCGTTTGGCTGTACCGCACCTGGCGTGCCTGCGGCAACTTGCAAAGTGGTCGCCGCTTTTGACGTAGCACCAACGGACAATGTTTTGGATAGCA
Source organism: Comamonadaceae bacterium (assembly GCA_025352965.1). Taxonomy (GTDB): domain Bacteria; phylum Pseudomonadota; class Gammaproteobacteria; order Burkholderiales; family Burkholderiaceae_C; genus JASGCK01. Next base: position 11,241 of record JANXRP010000021.1, on the reverse strand, counting down.
CGGGTCACGGCACGAATGTTTCGGGTATCGTGGCTGCCGTCGCTCCAGGCGCTAAATTGGCTGTACTGGATGTGTTCACCCCTGGTACGGGTGCATATGCTGCAGACATCATCACAGGTATCAATTGGGCGATCACGAACAAGGCGCTGTACAACATTAAATCGGTCAGCATCAGTATTAACTGGACGACAAAATACACTTCAAGTTGTACCTCATCTTGGGCGACAACGCCATTTGCTAATGCACGTGCAGCAGGTATTTTGCCTGTGGTGTCAGCTGGTAATTTAGGCTGGACGGATGGCGTGGCCGAACCTGCGTGCGCGCCTGGCGCTGTGAGCGTGGGTGCCGTCTACAGTGCGAATTGGGGCAGTCGAACTTATGCAGCGACAACGATGATGAAGGCTTGCACCGACTCCAGCACCGCAGCGGACAAAATTGCTTGTTTCTCTGATAACACCAGCATCATGACGATGTTTGCGCCAGGCGCTGTTATTACGGCGGCGGGCTCTAGCTTTGCGGGTACTTCGCAATCTGCACCTCACGTGGCGGCGGCTATTGCCGTCTTGCGCGCAGCCAATGCAGCACCCGCTGATACCGTTACTCAGACGGTGGCTCGTTTGACGAGTACGGGTACCAGCATCAAAGATACGCGCAACAATTTGACCAAGCCAAGATTGAATTTGTCGGCTGCGGTCAGCAGCATCAAGTCACCAACGAACGCTACAAAAACGGCGCTCAACACCGCCAAATAATTGACCTTGGTGGGGCAAGGCGTCAGTCGCCGCGCGGCGTAATAACAAACGCCGTCATACCAATTTCTTTTTTGAGCAACTTTGACAAGGTATCGACGAGATCGTTTTGTTTGCTGCGAATCACCATGCGGTATTCGACTTGTGTGCCTTTGTCGATCAGTGCATAGGCCAAGTTAGAGAGTAGAAATTTCGCTGCGATGAGTCGCTCTGTCATGGCTTGTGGCCCTGCATCTTGCGCGGCTTCAAAGCTGACCACAACGTCTGCATAGCTCATGGTGGGCATCATGCGCTCTAACCAACGGAACAGCGACAGCACGCCAATGGTGGCTACGGTTGCCATAATCGCCGCCGAGTAAAGCCCAACGCCGACCAAAATGCCAACAGCGGCCGTCGTCCAAATGGATGCCGCCGTGGTGAGACCGCGAACCGAGACACCATCTTTCATGATGACGCCTGCGCCTAAAAATCCAATGCCTGTCATCACACCTTGCGCCATACGTGTGGGGTCGATGCGAACGGTGTCACCGCCCGCAAACCAGACGGCTTGGTAGAGCGTGACGAGCATCAGCATGCTGGATGCCATGCAGACTAAGGCATGGGTTCTAAAACCTGCTGCGCGGCCTTGATAGCTGCGCTCGAGACCGATTAAGCCACCTGCTAAGAGTGCGCCGAGCAAATGCCCTGCCATTGCCCAGTGATATTGTTCCATTATCTAAACACCACGGTTTTGCTACCGTTCATGAGCACGCGGTGTTCGCTGTGCCATTTGACCGCTCTGGCTAGCACTTGGCTCTCGGTGTCGCGGCCAATGCTGGTGAGGTCTAGGGCGGTGCGGCTATGGTCAACCCGAGCCACGTCTTGCTCGATGATTGGCCCTTCGTCGAGTTCGGCCGTCACGTAATGAGCCGTAGCACCAATGAGCTTGACACCCCGATCATGCGCTTGCTGGTAGGGCTTCGCACCTTTGAAGCTGGGTAAAAAACTGTGGTGGATATTGATGGCTTTGCCGACGAGTTTTTGACACAAATCATCACTCAAAATCTGCATGTATCGGGCCAAAATGACTAGCTCAGCCCCTTCAGATTGAATGACTTCCAAAGCTTTGGCCTCCGCTGCGGCTTTGCCATCTTTGGTGACGGCAATGTGATGGAATGGCACGTTATAGCTAGCAGCCAGTTGATAGAACTCGCGGTGGTTGCTGACGATGGCGCGGACGTCCAAGTTGAGTAATCCGCTTTTCCAGCGGAACAGTAAATCGTTGAGGCAATGTCCCTCTTTGCTCACCATGAGCACCGTGCGCATGGGCTGGTTGGCGGCGTGTAGCGTGATTTTCATTTTGTGCTCGGCTCCAAAAGCCATGAGCAACGTATCGAGGTCGTCGTGCGGCACTCGATCGCAGCTAAAGCGAATCCGCATAAAAAAGCGCTGCGTCTTGAGGTCGGAGAACTGCTGTGCTTCTTCGATGTTGCTGCCTTGCTCAAATAAAAAGCTCGACACAGCGAGGACGATGCCTGCGCGGTCTGAGCAGGAGAGAGTGAGGATGTAGTTAGCCATAGGGGTTATTTTAGGGGGGTGAGTCAATGCAAGCGGCTGGTCTCTAGGACCTGCAATTGCTTTTGGTGTGCAATCAGCTCGGCGGCGATGGTGGGATCATGTGGCGCGAGCCAAGTGCCTGCGCTGATGAGCGTTTGAAAGACGAGTGGCTCAGGGCTAAAGTGCAGTACCTCGTGTCCAAGCTGCCAGAGTTCTGCCGCGTTGTCGGGTGTCACAGGCGTTGTCGTGAGCTTAGCAAAGCGGACCTGCGAGGCAAATAGCCAACTTGCCTCGGCTTTGGTGTATGCACCTTCCTGGTACAGGATGGATCGCTCATCAACGGTAAGAAACAATTGCCTGATACGGTGATAGTCGAAAGCCGCATAAGCGCAAAAACATAATAAGCAAATGCTTGCTAAGCCATGCCAGATAAGGCTTGCAGAGGTTTTGTCTGTGCGAGGCACGGCTGGTTTGGCTTGCGTGAATAAAGCGCCAGCTGATAAACCGACTGCGATTTGAAATGGCGCATACCACAAAGGATACTCAAGTAGGCTATGCAGACCAATGACCACTAAGACGCCCCATGCCAAAACTTGTTCAGGCGCCTGCGTGCGCCAAGGCCGGTGACGGAGAAATAACCAAACCAGCAGTCCAAACCACAGCACGGTAAACGGCAGACCCAGTTCGGCTGCAAATTGCAAGGGCAGATTGTGGGCGTTGTCGGCTTGGGCAGCAAAACGCGGTAATGATTCGAGATTGCTCGTCTGTAGCGCGTGAGCCAGTTCGCGCCAACCAACGCCTAGCAGAGGCTGCAATCGAATCAAGGCGAGTGTGTTGTCCCATAGCACGTGGCGACTGTCTTGCAGTTGTATTGCGGTGAGACCATCAGGCGTTGCTGCAAAGTTGGTAATGCGGCTCAAAATGGTTTCTGGTGAGCCACTCATGAGGGGTAACAAAGAAGCCCATAGCACATAGGTTAACAGCGCCAAAATGGCAGCCGCTAAGACGTCGCGTCTGCGTTTGACTTTGGCCCACACTAATGCGAAGGCGCAAAGGGTGAATAGCTCTAGTAAACCAGCGCGCGAGCAAGTGGCGGCCAAGGCTGCGGTGAGCAAGGTGCAGACCACCACGCTTAAGTACGTCATCTGCTTGGCGGCTTTGGGTTGAGCGCTGAGGCGCTGCCAAATAAAAAGGAGTGATAAAAGCGCAATATTGCAAAGTGTGGCGAGTTGATTGCGCTGGCGCAGAAGTCCAAAAGCTGTCCCTAGTGGTTCGGATAAGAGTCCGAAGTATTGAACAAGACCTACTGCAGCGTTGATGAAACCTGCCAATAACCATCCCCAGGCGATGACATGGGCGGTTTTGATGGCGTGCAGTTTTGCCGATAAGTTTGCCGCCAGCCCAATGCTGGCAAGGCATAGTGCAGCTGCGAGTGTGTTGGGTAGATCACGACTACGCCAAGCAATCATGCAAGCTAGGCTCGTAAGTAACCACCAAAAGTGTGCGTGAATGCTTATCAAGTCCATGGCTCGCGGTGCTCTGAGGGTATCTGCGAGAAGCCACAGAGCGAGGCACATAGCGCCCCAAAGAAGCGGCGCCACCGATGGCGTAGGGATGAGCCAAAAAGGACAAAGCCATATGGCGGTGCTAAAAACAACCCCCGCTACGAGTGCCAAATTGAGCTTGCCAACTAATTGTTTCAAGCGGATTGACGCATCCACTCTAATAGAAGCGGGAAAAGCCATGCGCCCAGCAGGCCAGCCGCACCAATCGTGCCTAGCATTTGCAGCAAAGTCATACCAATCTGTGGAATGGGCGAGTAGGGGGTAAGTTTCTTCATGAAAGTTTGACAGTAAAAATATGAACGGATTGATTGCTTCCTGCTACGGTGGCAAGTCCAAGGTCTTGCCACTGCGTGTCAGCGTGATCGGAGTGGGCTGCGTCTTTGGTTGCAGCGCTCACAATGAAGGTTTGATTGTAAGTTTTACAGAGACTCTCAAGGCGCGCTGCCAAATTAACGGCTTCGCCAATCACGGTATAGCTGCGGCGCACGCTAGAACCCATATCTCCTACGCACATAAGGCCTGTGTTAATGCCAATCCCCATTTTAATTTCTGGCGTGTCGGCTGAACGACTTTGGTTGAAGCTCTTAATATCTGCTTGCAGATCGATGGCACAGCGCACGGCGCGTGCTGCATGATTGGCTTGTGGCTCGGGGGCTCCCCAAAATGCCATCACGCAGTCCCCCATGTATTTATCAATGGTGCCGCCGTGCGCTTGAATAATGTGCGAGAGGCGGCTAAAAATATTGTTGAGTAAAGCCTGCAACGCCAATGGCGGTAAGGCGTGTGAGAGTTGTGTAAAACCACGCATGTCGCAAAACATGACAGTGAGTATCTGGTTACTCGCTTGCATGGAATAGTCGTCGCCTGAACGCACCATGCGACTCACCCATTTTGGCGAAACGTAGTTGCCAAATAATAAAGTTAGCCGTTTGCGGCGCTGACCTTCCATAAAAAAGCCTTGACTCACATGCAGCGTAAAAGCGCTAAAGATAAGTGCAAAACTAGATGCCGAGGGGAGCACTAACGAGGCTTGGGTGAACATCAAAGCGTGCATGAACCATATGAGAGTCGCAAGACCGACAGATAACGCGATGGTACCAATAGCTGATAGGGAGGGTAAGAAAAAGAGTAACGCTAGGCCTAGCACCAGTAGCTGAAATATGTCGAAACCAAGGGTGTAATCAGGGCGTGTGAGGGAGCGTCCTTCGATCAAGCCCGCCACCAAATTAGCTTGCACTTCAACACCAGGAAAAGATTTGTCAAAAGGTGTCACGCGCAAATCTTCTAGCGCAGGCGTTGAGCTACCAATCAGCACAACTTTGTCTTTGAGGGAGGCGTTTGGTAGCTTATCCATTAAGACATCAGATGCTGAAATATAAGAAAACGAACCGCCACGAGGCCCTCCTGCACCGCGGTAAGGAATGAGTTTGGTCACGGCATTGTCTACAGCAATATCCTGTGTCATACCTCCATAGGTGAGACGTATAGCATCTAAATGGCGATAGCTTTCATCGCGAGAGGCAAAGTGCGGCGCAATAGTCGGGAGCGCTCCGCTAGCGCTTTTGCTCGCAAGGTATCGGCGGTACAGCGCCAATGACAATGATTCGTAGTACTGTCCCTCAAACTCAGCAAGCAAAGGTGCAGAGCGAATCACACCATCGATGTCGCTAATGGCATTAAAAAATCCAGCCTGCGGTGATGCGTGAGTCAATGCAGTCAAATTGGCGCCATAACCAGACCACTGCGTGATTTGGAAATCTCGTTGAGCTTGAGCGTCACGTTTCAGAACCGTGGCTGGTAGAGCGCCGCTGGTGTGTCCAGCGCGGTCGCTGGTGAAATAGTATCCCAGCACGACGGGCTGGCTTTGCAGTGCGTATGCCAGCGCTTGGTCTGCCGTTGGATTTTCCGCTTCGGCAAAAACAACATCAAAACCGATGGCGGCCACTTGCTGCTGAGTCGTCAGTTGCCGTACCAGCGAGGCCATTGTGCCGCGCGTCCAAGGCCAGCGACCAAAGGCGCTAAGGCTGGGTTCGTCAATATCGACGATAACGACGTTTGAATCTAAGGTGCGCGGCGCATTAGCAATTAGCCTCGCGTCGTAGATCCAAGCATCTAGCCTGTCTAAGTACGGCACGCGCCACACCTGTAAGCTGTGCAGCGAAAAAACAAAAATGACCAGCAGCAGCGCCAAATGGCGCAATAAAAAAGGCAGCACGTTATTCATGTGCTGCCTTTTTAACCGAAAAATAAACTTTTAAGCTGCAGCTTGTCGGCCTGTTGACCATTTGGCAGCAACCACCACGAGGACGGCGCCTAAACCACCTGCTAGCATTTCAGCGCTTGGCACGTTGGTTTTAAACCAATCAGCAACGGCAGGATCTGTCACGATCATGCTACCCGCCAAATAGCCAAGTAATGCTGCACCGCCTGTAATGATGATGGGGTATTTGTCCATCACCTTGATAAGCAGCGTGCTGCCCGCAATGATCAGCGGAATAGACATGGCCAAGCCGATGATGAGCAGGGTGAGACGTGCCGACTCAGGTGCTTTTTCGGCGGCGCTGGCAACAGCCAGGACGTTATCTAAGCTCATCACCAAATCGGCAACCAAAATAGTACGAATCGCTGCACCGATGGTGGCGTGAGATTTGATATCAGCTTCGTCCCCGTTGTCCGTGAGTAACTGATAGCCAATCCAAAACAGCAAGATGCCACCAATGATTTTGAGGTATGGCAGCGTGAGCAACTTGACCGCCACGATGGTGAGTATCACGCGCATGACGATCGCAGCAGCGCTACCCCAAATAATGGCTTTCTTTTGATGTTCGGGTTTGAGTGAGCGCGCTGCCATAGCAATCACCACGGCGTTGTCGCCTGATAACAAAATATTTGCCACGATGATCGCGAGTAGGGCTCCCCACAGTGCGCCAGAAGTCCAATCCATATTTCTCTCCTAATAAAAAATCTAATATTTAAAAACAAAGCCCCTCAGGCTTAATAGCCAAAGGGGCTTGAGGCTAGCGTAATCTTACCGAAAAATTACAGCTTCTTGGGTAGTAGTTTCCCCAGATTTAGAGCAAAGCTTTCAGCAGTTTTGCCATCTCTGACGGATTGCGTGTCACGGTAAAGCCGCAGGCTTCCATGATTTCTAACTTGGCATCTGCTGTGTCCGCGCCGCCACTAATCAAAGCGCCTGCGTGTCCCATGCGTTTGCCAGCGGGAGCTGTTACGCCAGCAATAAAGCCCACGATTGGCTTTTTCATGTTCGCTTTGCACCACATGGCAGCTTCGGCTTCGTCTGGCCCGCCAATTTCACCAATCATGATGACCGCATCGGTATCAGGATCGTCATTAAAGGCGCGCATCACGTCGATATGCTTGAGGCCATTGATCGGGTCGCCGCCAATGCCAACTGCGCTGGATTGGCCAAGGCCAATTTCAGTCAACTGCGCCACGGCTTCGTATGTCAGCGTGCCCGAGCGCGAGACCACGCCAATACGGCCTTTGCGGTGAATATGGCCTGGCATGATGCCGATTTTGATTTCGTCTGGCGTGATCAAACCTGGGCAGTTCGGCCCAAGCAAGAGCGTCTTTTTGCCGCCAGCCGCTTCTTTTGCTTTCATGCGGTTACGCACTTCCAACATGTCGCGGACAGGGATGCCTTCTGTAATGCAGATTGCTAAGTCCAAGTCGGCCTCAACGGCTTCCCAAATTGCGGCTGCTGCGCCTGCTGGAGGTACGTAGATCACGGAGACCGTTGCGCCAGTCTTGGACGCAGCTTCTTTGACCGATGCGTATATGGGAATGTTGAAGATGGACTCGCCCGCTTTTTTAGGATTCACGCCTGCGACAAAGCATTCTTTGCCATTGGCGTATTCTTGACATTTCTCGGTGTGAAACTGGCCAGTTTTGCCCGTGATACCTTGGGTGATGACGCGTGTGTTTTTATTGATGTAGATAGACATGTAAATTAACCTTTCAGTGCAGCAACAACGCGTTCGGCGGCTTCAGCCATCGAATCAGCGCTAATGATCGGCAGACCCGATTCGGCCAGCATTTTTTTGCCCAGTTCTTCGTTTGTACCCTTCATGCGCACAACCAGTGGCACGGAAAGGTTCGTTGCTTTGCAAGCCGTAATCACGCCCGTGGCGATGGTGTCGCACTTCATGATGCCACCAAAAATGTTGACCATGATGGCTTTCACTTTTGGATTTTTCAGCATGATTTTGAAGGCTTCGGTCACCTTTTCTGGTGTTGCGCCGCCGCCCACGTCCAAAAAGTTGGCGGGTTCTGCGCCGTAGAGCTTGATAGTGTCCATCGTCGCCATGGCAAGGCCTGCTCCGTTGACCAAACAGCCAATGTTGCCGTCTAAGCTGATGTAAGCAAGGTCAAATTTAGACGCTTCCACTTCAGCCGCATCTTCCTCGTCCAAATCGCGGTAAGCCACGATTTCTGGGTGGCGGAACAGTGCGTTCGGGTCAAAGTTGAACTTGGCATCAATACATTTAACGCCGCCATTGCCTTCCAAAATCATCGGGTTGATTTCAACCAGCGATGCATCAGTGTCCATGTAGCATTTGTAGAGCTTGGCCAGAATGTCCACGCACTGGGCCGTAGAGCCTGCTGGCACGCCAATCGCAGCAGCGAGTTTTTCGCCTTGCGCTTGTGTCAGGCCAATGGCAGGATCGACCATTTCAGTCAAGATTTTTTCAGGCGTGGAGTGAGCTACTTCTTCAATGTCCATGCCGCCTTCACTTGATACGATAAACGCAACTTTTTGCGATGCGCGGTCAGTGACCAGCGAGACGTAATATTCTTTTTTGATGTCCGCACCCTCTTCGATCAGCAAGCGGCGAACTTTTTGACCTGTCGCAGAGGTTTGATGTGTGATGAGTTGCATACCGAGAATTTCGCCCGCAATCTTTTTGACGTCGTCAATGGAGCGAGCCAACTTCACGCCGCCGCCTTTGCCGCGTCCGCCTGCGTGGATCTGTGCTTTAACCACCCATACAGGGCCGCCCAGCTTTTGTGCAGCTTCTACAGCTTCTTGCACCGTAAAGGCAGGAATGCCTTTTGGCACAGGAACGCCAAATTGGCGCAATAAATCTTTGGCTTGGTACTCGTGGATTTTCATGTAAATTTCTCTTAAAACGAAACCGCGTAATGTATCATGTTGCACTGCACCAAAATTGACCGCAAATTGACATGACTCAACTTATTAAAAAAATCTTTATTGATGGCGAAGCTGGCACGACAGGTCTGCAAATCCGAGAACGCCTGCAGGCCATGCCCAGCGTGGCTTTGCTCAGTATCGCGCCCGAGCTGCGCAAAGACACGTCAGCCAAACGCGATTTAATGGCCGAGGCCGATTTGGTTGTGCTGTGCTTGCACGATGATGCAGCACGCGAATCGGTTACCTTGATTGATTCGCTGCAAGGCAAAAAACCAAAAATCGTGGACGCATCAACCGCACATCGCACGCAAAGCGGCTGGGTGTATGGCTTCCCAGAGCTGTGCCAAGGGCAAACGGATGCGGTCAAAAACGCCGACCGCGTTGCCAACCCGGGTTGCTATGCCACAGGGGCGATTGCGCTTATTCGGCCCTTGGTTGATGCGGGATTGATTCCTGCCGACTATCCGCTATGCATTCCTGCTGTGAGCGGTTACTCTGGCGGCGGGCGGCAAATGATGGAAGCCTACGAAACCGAGGATGCGTCAAAACGTGCACCCGCTTTTGAACTCTACGCCCTAGGTCTAAACCACAAACACATCCCAGAAATCATGCACTGGACGGGTCTTGCGGTGCGCCCACTTTTTGTGCCATCGGTCGGTAACTTTGCGCAAGGCATGCTGGTGCAAGTGCCGTTGCACCTAGATAGCCTGCCCGCCAAGCCAAGCGCAGCAAGGCTTGTCGAGGTGCTGTCCGCGTACTACGTGGGCTCGGAGTTCGTCAAAGTGCTGCCCGCCACTGAGAACGGCAAGCTGGATGCGCTGGCGCTCAACAACACTAACAACTTAGAGATTCGGGTGTTTGCAAACCATGCTAGCCGCCAAGCCGTGCTGGTTGCAAGGCTAGACAACCTTGGCAAAGGCGCAAGCGGTGCGGCTGTGCAGAATTTGAAGTTGATGCTGGGGTTGGAGTAACTGTAGCAACTTGCCACATCATCCCCATCCCCTTTGCTACCCCTTAAGATCGAGAATTATTGTTGTAGCTAATATTTTTCTGAATCCTTTTGAGCCAATCTTCCCTCCTTGTCCACAATGCTCGCTGTGATCGGGCAGACTAAGGAAGTAAGATGATTTACCGCAAAAACATGGGTTCTAAGGAAAGTTGGGCACGAGTGATCGGCGGCGCGCTGATCGTGGCCTGTTCGCTCACGCAAATTGGACTAACGCCGCTCGGCTGGGTGCTTGCCGCTAGTGGTCTTTTTACGGCACTGACAGGACTGTTTGGCTACTGCCCTGCCTGCGCTATGGCTGGGCGTAAAGTGGATGGAAGCTCCGGATGATTCGGGTCGATGCGACCATATTCGCTGCTGCCCAAGCTGGCGATCCGACGGCTTTAGACCAGATTTTGCGCGAAGTCCAACCCGATATCCGTCGCTATGCATGGCGTCAGTGCCATCGCACCACTGCAATAGAGGATGTGGTTCAAGAAGCTCTGATTGTGCTGTACCGTCGCTTGGGCAATGTGCGCGACCCCCTGGCCCTAGCGGGCTGGATATTCCGCATTGTGACTCGGCTGTGCATGCTTCCTGGATTGGCGTTAATACGCGGCGCGGAAGAATTAACGGAACGTCACGAGACTGAACATCTTGCGCAGGTTTCAAAGGACCAACTGCGCATCGATCTCGTCCGCGCACTCGAATCACTGCCAGACATTTATCGTGAGGTGATCTTGTTGCGCGACATGGAACAGCTCACCATCAGTGAGGCAGCCGATCACTTGGGCATCACTCGCGAGGCATGCAAGAGCCGTATCCATCGTGGTCGAACACTTCTACGGGAATATCTAGGCGATGAGCCGAGAAAGGAATGAGATGAACCAATTTTTTGGAAAGAATCAATCGAGCTTGTTCGGTACGCAAACCGTGACGGGTCACGTCATCCGCGGCGCGGCAGCGGTTTTCTTGCTATACATTGCGATCGGACAACAACATGCCCATCCAGTCGCCTCGATCTTGGCTGGATTATTGGCGTTGGTCGCCATGCGTGGCTGCCCCGTATGCTGGGCAATCGGGTTGATCGAAACTATTCAACAGCGATATCAATTCGCACTAATTAAATCAAAACGCCTATGAATTTGCCCCAAGAATGTATCTCTTAGCTGATAAAGGGCGCAGCCACACAAAATTTGAAATTGACGCTGGGGCTTTGACTTAGCCCAATCC
>JANXRP010000187.1 GCA_025352965.1 Comamonadaceae bacterium | reverse complement strand
CGGCTTAATTGATTTCATCATTTCTATCTGCGCCCACCTCACACGCTGGTCAACGTAATAGCCGCCGTACTCGGTGTAAGTGAGGAGAACACGGCCACAAGCCTTGCATTGATGGGCTTCGCAGCGGTTATACGGAAAGTGTTTGACCGAGATGGGCGCATCGGGCGAGTCGTAGTTTGTGCCATCGGGGTGATGCTGCTCAAACGTTGGCTCATAAATATCGGGGTCGCGCAAAGTACCGATATGCGTCATTTGCGTTTTAGGAAAACGTTCATCGGGCACGCTTTCCCACGCTTCGCAACCACCAACGGCACAGCTGCAAGCCTTATGGGATGTGGCTTGCAGGGCAGTTTTTAGTGATGCATCGTCCAACAGTTGCAACATGTTTTTATTTTAATTACCACGCTCACTCAGGCGTAATGCCCGCCAATTTGACCCAACCTGCCCATTTTTTAATTTCAGCATCAATCGTTTTTGCAAGCGCAGCAGAGTCTTGTACATCCATGTCAATGCCTGCATTGCCAAGTTTTTCGCGAACATCTGGCTTTGCCAGTACGGTACGCAGAGTTGCCTCTAATTTTTTGGCGGCATCAGGTGGAATACCCGCAGGCGCCATGATGGCGAACCATGCGCTGACGTCATAGCCTTTCACCGTATCGGCAATCGGCGGCACATTGGGCGCTTTGCCAGCTCGCACAGTTGTCGTCACGCCAAGGCCGCGCAGGGTGCCGCCTTTGATTTGCGTTATGGCGTTGCCTACATCGGCAAAAGCAAATTGAATTTGCCCACCTAGCAAATCCGTCATGGCTTGTGGAATGCCTTTGTAAGGCACGCTTAGCGCGTCAAAACCGCCAAGATTGCTCACCAGTGCACCCGAGACCAACGAGCCTGATGAACCATGCCCATACGCCAGCTTGTGTGTTTTGGCGTAAGCCACAAACTCTTTCATGTCTTTGGCTGGAAAGTCGGGCTTGACCATCAAGATAAATCCTGTACCGCCAATCTTGCCAATCGGGGTGAAGTCTTTCACGGGGTCATAGGGAATTTTTTTGTACAGACTCACGTTTGCCGCTTGTGTGGTGCTGGTCGTCACTAAAAGCGTGTACGGATCGCCATGCGCCGATTTCACAAAATCTGCACCAGGAATGCCGTTTGCTCCTGCCTTGTTTTCAACTGTAATGGGCTGGGCAAGCGCTTCGCTCATGGCCTGCGCCACGATGCGCCCGACGCTGTCGGTGGCGCTACCTGCAGGGAAAGGCACGACAAATTTGATAGGTTTGGTGGGATAGTTTTGTGCTAAAGCAGCACTGCTGCAAGCCACAGCCAGCATGGCTTGCAGGCCGATTTTAAAAAATGAACGTGTTGAATAGCTGGTCAGCATGTCTTTGTCTCCCGTTAAATAATTTCTTGTTGCAGCCAGTGTACACGGAGGGCTTTAACGTCCCGAACGTCCATTGGCTATCGATTATTTATTTTTCGCCACGCCTCAAAATCGACCTTGCTTTGCGGGTCGGTAGGTGGATAAAGTCCCAAAATGGAGCGGCCTTCCAGCACTTTGGCAGTGACGAAATCTTCAAATGCCGTCATCTCGGTGGCTTCAATGGCAATTTCATCGGCGATGTTGGCGGGGATGATAACCACGCCTTCCGCATCCCCGACCACGATGTCGCCTGGCCACACAGGTGCGTCGCCGCAGCCAATCGGGACGTTGATATCAAGGGCTTGATGAATCGTCAAATTGGTGGGCGCGCTGGGGCGGCTGTGGTACGACGGCATCGTCAACGCGCCAATTTCGGGTGAATCACGGAAACCACCATCAGTCACGATGCCTGCCACGCCGCGCACCATCAGGCGCGTGACAAGGATGGAGCCTGCCGATGCAGCGCGTGCATCTTTGCGCGAGTCAATCACCATCACGCTGCCAGCGGGGCATTCTTCTACGGCTTTGCGCTGTGGGTGCTCGCGGTTTAAGAAAACATCAATCTTGTTCAAATCTTCGCGCGCGGGGATGTAGCGCAGCGTGAACGCGGGTCCGACCATATTGCCGTGCTTGGCATGGTGATCGGCGCCGACGGGCAATACGTTTTGAATAAATTGATGCGAGAGTCCGCGTTTAAATAGCGCTGTGCAGAGCGTTGCGGTAGAAACTTTTTTAAGTAAATCGTGGGTAGCTGACTTCATGGTGCTTTGATTCCTAATGGGGTTGCAATTGAAAAATGCATGCGCAAGGTTTTAAGTCGTACCTTCTAATTGCTTGCCAGCGCGTGCTATCACGCCGCTCCAGCGTTTGCGCTCGTTCACAAGAAATGTGGAAAGATCGGCTGGCGTAGAGGTTTGTACTTCTGCGCCTGCCTGTAAGAGTCTTGCACGCACATCGGGTGAACGGATGACGGTAATGAGAGCCGCGCCTAATTTTTCAACGGCTGCGCGTGGCATGTTGCTAGCAACCGCCACACCTTGGTAGGTGCCTGATTCAAATGTTGGCAGACCTTGCTCGGCAATGGTGGGCATATGGCCGACCAGCGCCATGCGGGTGCGCTTAGAAATACCAATGACTTTGAGGCGACCCGCTTGAACCAGTGGTAGCGTTGCCAACATGCCGTTCATCACGACATCGGTCACGCCAGCTGCCGTGTCCGCAATCGACTGCGCACCACCGCGGTACGGTACGTGCTGCCACTGCATGCCTGTTGCCATGGCAATCTCTGCCATCGCCAAATGGGTTGGAGCGCCTGTGCCACTAGAGGCCACATTGATCTTGCGACGTTTAGACAGCGCCACCAACTCCTGCAAATTATTCGCAGGCAAAGACGGTGTGGCGACCAGCATGTGTGGCGAATACGCCAACATCGTCACGCCTTGCAAGTCGGTTGCTTTGTAGGGCAGATCAGGCGTGATGACGTGTGCCAGTGCGACCGCCCCCATGTCGGACAAGAGCAGGGTATGCACGTCGGTGGATGTGGCAACCACACCCGCGCCTACGCTTCCGTTGGCACCTGTTCTGTTTTCAACAATGACGGTGACCTTGAGCTGCTCTGAAAGTGCGTTGGCAATCACCCGCGCAATCATGTCCGATGTGCCGCCTGGCGGAAACGGCACAATTATTTTGAGCGGCTGGGTCGGCCAAGCCGCAGCAGTCTTGGTTTGCGAGATGGCCTGCAGGCCATATCCAGCAAGGCCTGCAGCAGTGACGGTTTGGAGGACTTTGCGGCGTGTGGTCATGACGATTTGGTTGGTATGTTTTAGCAAGGTTGACCGCTGCGAGCCAAGAGCCATGCGGGTGCATCTTGAATGCACACTGGGCGCAAGAATCGGTTGATGGCGGTATCGCCTACCGAAGTGGTCATGGGCTGCGTGGAAGACGGCCAAGGGCCACCGTGCTGCTGCGCTGCCGTGACGGCTACGCCTGTGGGCACGCCCGCAAATAGCACGCGTCCTGCAATGTTCATGGCACCGCGCACAAAGGCGCGCGTGTCGTCCGTCTCTTGCTCTGCACCCCAGAGCGTGACGGTCAAGCTACCGCCCACGGCTTGCAACACTTGCAGCGCTTCGGCTACGGACTGAGCCCGCACGATGAGCGATGCTGGGCCAAACACTTCTTCGCGTAATTCAGACTTCACCACAAAGTTGACGGCATCGGTCTCGGCAAGGAAAGGACGCGGGGCTTCGGCATTACCAGCTTCTTGCAATAAAACTTTGACACCATTTGTTGTGGCAACGTGGGCAACGCCGCCCTCAAACGCTTGGCGAATGCCAGGGGTCAGCATGGCGTGCGGTTGCAGAGCTTTGAGAGCCGTTGTGAGTTGAGTCACAAACGCATCGCTAGCAGGGTCGTTGAGTAAAACAATCACGCCAGGGCTGGTGCAAAACTGCCCGCAGCCTTGGTTGATCGAACCTGCGAGTAAGGTTGCCAGTTCCGCACCCTTGGCTTGCAAGATGCCAGGTAGTGCAACGACTGGATTGATAGAGCCCAATTCGCCATAAAACGGAATGGGGCGAGGGCGCGCGTTTGCCACCGCTTGTAGCGCCGCACCACCGCGTGTCGAGCCTGTAAATGCGCCAGCTGCAATAAGAGGATGCGCGACCAAGCGCACGCCTACATCGGAGCCGCCGCCTTGCACCATGCCAATCAAACCTTTAGGGAGATTTTGCACTTCCAAAACTTTTTGAATCAAACCCAGCATGCGATTCGATAACACCAAATGCGCTGTGTGCACCTTGATGACCACGCTGCAACCTGCAGCCAGTGCCGAGGCGGTATCACCGCCTAGCACCGAAAACGCAAACGGGAAATTACTGGCAGAGAACATGGCCACAGGTCCCAGCGGCACGCGCTGCAGCACCATAGCGGGATGCCCAACGGGCGGTGCACCAGCAACGGCTGGATCATTCAAGTATTCAAAAGCCACGCCGCGTTCGGACATATCGGCAAAGCGGCGCAATTGAAACGCGGTGCGGTCTAGCTCGCCGTTTAAACGCACAGGCCCCAGCGCCGTCTCGTTATCCGCAATCGATACCAATTCATCGCGGTCGCCTTCAATCGCTTCTGCTAAAGCACGCAGTAATGAGCCGCGTGCCGCGCCGTTGCTGGCTTGCCATGAGGCAAATGCTTGTGCAGCGGCTTCGACTGTGCTATCGACTTGCTCTGGGGTGTGTGCCAAAAGTGGCGCACCAAAAGGCTCGCCCGTACGGGCTTTGAAGGATTGAAGTGTTTTCATGGTTTAACTTTTGTTGCGCTTTTTTTATTGAGTTTTGATGCCAGCGGTCTTAATCACTTTTGTCCAGCGATCGACTTCTTTGCCGACAAACTCGGTATAGGCTTTAGAGCCTTGCACGGGTACGACGAAGCCTTGTCCTTCCATTTTTGCTTTGACGTTTGGCGAGCTCATCGCTTCCTTCATGGCAGCTTCTAATTTATCCACAATGGCTTTGGGTGTACCTTTAGGAACGGACATACCAGACCAAGAAACGGCTTCAAAACCTTTGTAGCCAGACTCGGCAATCGTGGGCACATCGGGGTAGAGCAGATTGCGCTGTGCGGTCGTCACAGCTAACGCTCGCAGTTTGCCAGCCTTCACATGCTGAATCGCCACGTCTTGGTTCAGGAACATGACCTTGATCGTGCCACCTAGCGCGTCCGTCAACATAGGACCGCCGCCGCGATAGGGAATGCCTGTCATAAAAATGCCAGCCGTTTGCTTAAAAAATTCCATCGCCATATGACCCGAAGCCGCAGGCGTATAGCCATAGTCCAACTTGCCAGGATTGGCTTTGGCATAGTCCACTAGTTCCTTTAAAGTTTTGAATGGAGTGCTGGGATGCACGAGCAGTACGTTGGGACCCGTGTGTATTTGGGTAATGTGAACAAAGTCGGTCTTTGAGTTGTACTTGGGAAATGGCTCTAAGCCATGCGCTACGGCGTTTTGCCCCACACCTGTTTGGACAATCGTGTAGCCATCAGGTGCGGATTTGACACCTTTTTCTGTACCAATCACGCCACCTGCACCGCCCACGTTTTCAACGATGAAGGGTTGTTTGAGAATCTTGCCGAGTTCTTCAGCCACCATGCGCCCCATCACGTCAGACGTGCCGCCTGCTGGAAATGGCACGATGATTTTGACGGGCTTGTTGGGGTAATCGGATTGCGCAAAAGCGCTTGTCGCTAGAAGCACCGATGCAAGTAATAGAGAGAGTTTTTTCATGGATGCTCCTAGAGAAGTCAAAGTAAAAATTTAAACCGCGCCGTGTGACTCGACGTACAAGGCGTACAGAGAGTGGCAGCTCGCCATGTAGAGACGATTACGCTTAGGGCCACCAAATTCTAGATTCGCGCAGCGCTCGGGCAAGCGGATAAAGCCAATAGCTTTTCCGCTAGAGTTAAACACTTTCACGCCGTCCATTTCCTCTGCTTTGGCAGTTGGCAGGTACGCCTTCATGCCGCCGCCAATGTCCGTTGCGGTAGTTTGGAATGAGCCGTTGTAGCCCCAGCCGCACCACAAATTGCCGTCGCGGTCCACGCGGAAGCCGTCCAGTGTGCCTGTGCCGTCTGCATCAATCAGTTTGGTCTTGTTACTCACCGTGCCATCGCTATTCACGTCATAGCTCCAGATGCTGCGGTCCGGTGTACCCTTCCACTCCACCACATAAAGCTTTTTCTCGTCTGGTGAAAACGCAAGACCGTTGGGGTTGACGAGATCAGTAATCACAGCGGTGATCTTGCCATCCTTGCCCACACGGTACACATTGGTGGTCGCTTGCTCAGGCTTGGCGCGCGAGCCTTCCCATTCGCCATTGATACCAAAGATGGGATCGGTAAACCAAATCGAATCATCCGACTTCACCACGATGTCGTTAGGTGCATTTAAACGCTTGCCTTCAAAGCTATCAGCAATCACGGTGATCTTGCCGTTCTTTTCGGTACGCACCACGCGGCGTGTGACGGAGTGCTCGCAAGTGATGAGCCTGCCTTGGCGGTCACGCGTATTGCCGTTGGCGTAGTTGACGTTGGTTTTGTGAACCGTGAATTTGTTTGTTGCTTCGTCAAACTTCATCAAGCGGTTGTTAGGAATGTCGCTCACCAGCAAATGGCCAGCGCCGCCTGCTTTTTCGCTTGGAAAGTAAACAGGACCTTCGGCCCAGCGCATACCAGAGCCCACTTGCTCAATCGTAGAGCTATAGATGCGGTACTTGCCAAAGCTCGGATCGAGGATAAAAACGTTGGGATCTGGGTAACGTTGGTTCGGTTTGAAGTCGAAAGATTGCGCCAATGCGCCCAGTGGCGAAGCAATAGCAGCAAGGGTTGCAGCTGATTTAACGAAATCGCGGCGATTGTTGGTGGTTGTCATTTGTCTGTCTCCTTGGGATTAATTAAAAATAAAAAATTACCGAACCATGCATGGTTTCTTGTTATCAAACTTCCAATTTGGGATGAGGTACTGCATCGCAGTCGCATCGTCGCGGCTGCCCAAACCATGTTGTAAATAGAGTTGATGTGCGGCTTCTACCTTTGCCATGTCGAGTTCGATGCCGAGACCACCTGTTTGCGGCACGGCAATGTGCCCGTTCTTAATTTGCAGTGGCTTCGTGCATAGGCCTTGACCGTCTTGCCAAATCCAGTGTGTGTCAATCGCAGTGACTTTGCCTGGTGCCGCAGCGCCCACATGCGTAAACATAGCGAGTGACACATCAAAATGGTTGTTCGAATGCGAGCCCCATGTGAGTCCCCAGTCGCGGCAGGTTTGCGCCACACGCACCGAGCCCGCCATTGTCCAAAAATGCGGATCAGCCAGCGGGATGTCCACGCTTTGCAAAGAGAGCGAATGTTGAAGTTGCCGCCAATCGGTTGCGACCATGTTAGTTGCCGTTGGCAGACCTGTCGCGCGGCGGAACTCTGCCATCACTTCGCGTCCGCTAAAGCCTTCTTCTGCGCCGCAGGGATCTTCGGCATACGCTACGACGCCGTGCATATCGCGCATCAGGCGAATGGCATCTTTGAGTAACCAGCCGCCATTGGGGTCGAGCGTGACGCGCGCTTCGGGGAAGCGCTGGTGCAGTGCGGTGACAGCTTCAATTTCGGCTTCGCCAGACAGCACGCCACCTTTGAGTTTGAAGTCGTTAAAACCGTACTTCGCACGCGCTGCCTCGGCCTGGGCGACAATGGCATCTGGCGTGAGGGCGACTTGGTTGCGATTAGCAAACCACGCGTCGTTGTTACCCGTCTCATCGCGATAAGCCAAATCAGTTTTCGCCTTGTCACCTACGAAGAACAAATAACCTAGCATTTCAACCGATGCACGCTGTTGCCCTTCGCCCAGCAAGGCTGCCACAGGCACGCCAAGATGCTGCCCAAGCAAATCAAGCATGCAAGATTCGACAGCCGTGACTGCGTGAATCGTGGTGCGTAAATCAAAGGTTTGCTGGCCGCGACCGCCTGCGTCGCGATCGGCAAATTGTGTCCGCATCTTGGTTAGCACGGCTTGCACATGACCGATAGTTTGTCCAACGACCAGCTCCGTTGCATCCTCTAAGGTTTTGCGGATTTTTTCACCGCCTGGCACTTCACCCACGCCCGTGTGACCCGCGGAGTCGGTGAGGATGAGCAAATTACGCGTGAAGAACGGGCCATGTGCGCCTGAAAGATTCATGAGCATGCTGTCGTGCCCTGCGACGGGGATGACCCGTAGGCCAATGACGGTGGGCGTTGTGGAGGATGCCATCTGGGAAGCCTTATCTGGTGTGGGTTACAGAGCTTGTGAGCCAAGCTTCTTAATCAGCGCGTCCAACTGCTCCATTTCGGCTGGCTTCAACTCGGAGAGTGGTGCGCGGACAGGGCCAGCGCCATGTCCCACGAGCGTCGCGCCTGCCTTGACGATGCTGACCGCATAGCCTTCTGTTTTGTTGCGGATGTCAAGGTACGGCATAAAGAAATCTTTCAAGATTCTGTGCTGTGTCGCCATGTCGTCTTTGGCGACTGCGTGGTAGAAATCCATCGCCGTTTTAGGGATGAAGTTAAACACGGCTGACGAGTACACGGGCGTGCCCAGCGCCTTGTAAGCTGCCGCATAGACCTCAGCGGTTGGCAAGCCGCCAAGGTAGGCAAAGCGGTCGCCCATTGCCATATAAATAGAGGACATGGTTTCGATATTGCCTACGCCGTCTTTAAAGCCGATGAGGTTGGGGCAACGATCCGCCAAGATTTGTAGTGATTTTGGTGTGAGTTTGCACACATTGCGGTTGTAGACAATCACGCCAAATTTCACGCTTTCGCAGACTTGTGCCACGTGCTCAATGAGGCCTTCTTGTCCTGCTTCAGTCAAATAATGCGGCAAGAGCAAAATGCCGTGTGCGCCAAGGCGTTCGGCTTCCTGTGCGCATTGAATCGCAAAGCGTGTTGAACCGCCTGCGCCTGCAATGATGGGCACTTTGCCACGGCAAGTGTCTACGGCGACCTTGATGATTTGCGAATACTCATCACCCATGAGAGAGAAGAACTCACCCGTACCGCCAGCTGCAAACAAGGCTGAAGCGCCATACGGTGCGAGCCAGTCCAAACGATCGGCATAAGCTTTGGCATGGAAATCGCCATTGGCATCAAAGTCTGTCAAAGGAAATGACAGTAAGCCGCTGGACATGATGGTTTTAAGCTCTTGTGGGTTCATGGTGGTCTTTCTATAAATAAAATGGTAGCGCTACCATTTTGCATTGTAACATTAAAAAATAAATCTCATCTGCGTTTGAATGAGGGGTTCTACGTAGATGCGCGTTCGATGATGGAAAAGCCAATATCCACAATAGGTTTTTCAACCGTTTTACCTTCGGCTCGGTCTATCAGGTAGCGTGCCGCCATGCGGCCAATGTCGCCGCCATTAATGCGCACGGTGGAGAGTGCGGGCTCAATGTCCGCGCCAAACGGCACATCACCAAAACCCATCACAGATAAATCTTTTGGCACGTTAATTCCGCGAGCTTTGGCTTCGGTCACCACGCCCATGGCAAGCAAATCCGAACTGCAAAAAATGGCATCAGTTTTGGGTATTTGCGTCAAAATTTTGATAAATGCATTGCGACCGCTTTTTAGCGTACGCGAGTCACCCACGTTGACGGTAAAAACGTCTTCCAGTCCCGCAGCCGCAACGGCTTCGGTAAAGCTGCTGGCACGCCGTGCGGCGCGCTCGTCACCTGCCAGTACCAAGGCAAATCGCTTGCGACCCTTATCCAGCAAGTGTTTGGCAGCAGCCCGGCCAATGGCAAGGTGCGAAAAGCCAATCAGCATATCAATGGGGGTTTGGGTAAGATCCCAAGACTCGACCACGGGAATGCCCGATGCCATCAGGCGTGTACGAGCACGTCCAGGTTGCAAAATACCAGCCAAAAAAATGCCGTCAGGACGACGACCAATGACGGCTTCCAGCAGTGCCTCTTCGCGCTCAACTGAATAGCTGGATTGCCCCAGCATGAGTTGATAGCCTGCATCGAACAAGGTGTTATTCAGTGTCTCGACAGTTTCCACAAAGACCGACATCACCGTGCTGGGCACAACAGCCGCAATCATGCGGCTGCGGCTAGATGCCAAGCTGCCTGCCATGCGGTTGGGAACATAGCCCGTCTTTTCTACGGCCGCCAAGACCTTATGCAGCACTTCGGCGGACACGCTAGCGGGCGTATTGATGGCACGGGACGCGGTAATGGGCGCAACGCCAGCCAACTTGGCAACATCTTGCAGCGTCATCGCGCCACTGCTTCGGCGAGATTTTTTGGCAGCAGCAGGATTGGTTTCGTTTGGCATGGCGTGATCTTAATGGCTTTATTTTAAAACTAATTTGGTAGCGCTACCATAAATGTTAGAATTCAAAACAATAGTTAATGATAGGAGATAAAAATGAGTCCGCTCACCATTTCTATGGACCCTCGCGATAACGTCGCCATTGTTGCCAACGATGGCGGCTTGCCGGCAGGTACCGCCTTGCTTGACGCGCATGCTAAAGGTCTCGTATTGAAAGACAAAGTTCCACAAGGTCATAAGGTTGCACTGGTCGATTTGCCAAGCGGCGCACCCGTGCTGCGTTATGGCATTCCAATTGGGTTTGCGAGCAAAGACATTCCTGCTGGCTCATGGGTTCATGAACGGCTGCTGCAAATGCCAGGGGCTCGTGAGCTGGTTGATTTGCCCATGGCAACCATCAAACCCAAACCGTCTGAAGCCGTGACGGGCTATACCTTTGAAGGATATCGAAATAGCGATGGATCTGTCGGCACGCGTAACATTTTGGCGATCACGCAGACCGTTCAATGCGTAGCGGGTGTGACGGATTTTGCGGTTCAACGTATTAAGTCTGAACTTCTGCCGCGCTATCCGAATGTGGATGATGTCGTGGCACTGGAGCACGGTTACGGTTGCGGTGTAGCGATTGATGCGCCAGGGGCGGAAATTCCCATTCGCACGCTACGAAATATCGCAACCAACCCCAATTTTGGTGGCGAAGTGATGGTGGTGAGCCTTGGTTGCGAAAAGCTACAGCCCGCACGGTTATTGCCTCCTGGCTCGATTCCGATTAGCGATGAACGCTCGGCTGCTGTAGCGGCAGGCACAGATTTAGGTTTTGATAATGTGTGTTTGCAAGACGATGCACATGTGGGGTTTATGTCCATGGTGGATGCCATCATGGCAACTGCAAAAATTCATCTTGAGCGTTTGAACGCACGCCGCCGCGAGACGGTTCCAGCATCCGAGCTAGTCGTCGGTGTGCAATGCGGTGGCAGCGATGCGTTTAGCGGTGTGACGGCCAATCCAGCGGTTGGTTTTTGCACCGATTTGCTGGTCAAGGCAGGCGCAAGCGTCATGTTTTCCGAGACGACCGAAGTCCGCGATGGCATTGCTCAATTGACTTCGCGCGCAGCAACGCCCGAGATTGCTGAGGCGCTGGTTCGCGAGATGGCGTGGTACGACGCGTACCTCAAACGCGGCAGCGTCGACAGAAGCGCCAACACCACGCCTGGCAATAAAGCGGGTGGACTCTCCAACATTGTGGAAAAAGCGATGGGCTCGATTGTGAAGTCGGGCTCGCAGGCGATATCGGGTGTGCTCGCGCCAGGAGAAAAGTTAAAAACCAAAGGGTTGACGTACTGCGCTACGCCAGCATCAGACTTCATCTGCGGTACGCTGCAAGTGGCGGCAGGCATCAACTTGCACGTTTTCACCACGGGGCGCGGCACACCCTACGGACTTGCTGAAGTCCCCGTCATCAAAGTCGCCACGCGTAGCGATCTTGCACGGCGTTGGCATGACTTGATGGACATTAACGCAGGCACCATTGCCGATGGCAGTAAAACCATAGCCGACGTGGGCTGGGAGATGTTTCATCTGATGCTAGATGTGGCCAGTGGCCGCAAAAAAACATGGGCTGAACATTGGAAGCTACACAACTCTTTAACTCTTTTTAATCCTGCACCCGTAACATGAGCGCTAACAACGACGCTATTCAAAGCATCAAGGTTTCCTCTTGCTATTTGCCGCTGGCGAATCCCATTTCGGATGCCAAAGTACTGACAGGACGGCAAAAACCCATGACGGAAATCGCCATGTTGTTTGTCGAAATCAAGACAACGGATGGGCATGAGGGACTGGGCTTTAGCTACTCCAAACGTGCGGGCGGTCCTGGGCAATTTGCCCATGCTAAGGAGATTGCGCCTGCCTTGATTGGCGAGAATCCAAGCGACATTGCCAAGTGCTGGGACAAGCTGTGCTGGGCGGGTGCGTCGGTGGGACGCAGCGGGATTTCGACGCAGGCGATTGGTGCGTTTGACGTGGCGCTATGGGACTTGAAGGCCAAGCGTGCGAATCTCTCGCTGGCAAAGCTGCTAGGGTCGTATCGTGATTCCGTTCGCTGTTACAACACCTCGGGCGGGTTTTTACACACGCCGCAGGATCAACTGATCGTCAACGCCAAAGCCTCGATTGCACGCGGCATTGGTGGCATCAAGCTCAAAGTAGGACAACCCGACATGGCCAAAGACATTGAACGTGTGAGCGCTGTGCGCGACGCTCTTGGGGCAGGCGTTCCCATCATGGTGGACGCGAACCAGCAGTGGGACAGACCGACAGCGCAGCGCATGTGCCGAGCCTTTGAGCCGTTTAACCTGATTTGGATTGAAGAGCCACTGGATGCCTATGACTATGAAGGTCACGCAGCATTAGCCGCACAATTTGACACACCGATTGCCACGGGTGAAATGCTGACGAGTTCTCGGGAGCACTTCGATTTGATTCGCCACAAGTCGTGTGACTATTTGATGCCTGACGCGCCGCGTGTCGGTGGTATTACGCCGTACCTCAAAGTCGCGGCGCAGGCCGAACATGCAGGCGTGATGCTAGCGCCGCACTTTGCGATGGAGTTGCACATTCACTTGGCGGCGGCGTATCCAACCGAGCCGTGGGTGGAGCATTTCGAGTGGCTAGAGCCGCTCTTCAACGAGCGTTTAGAAGTGAAGGATGGGCGCATGATCGTGCCCACGCGCCTTGGGCTGGGCGTCAGTTTGTCAGAGCAAGCACGAAGCTGGACACGGGAATCGTTTTCTATTTAATTCATTTTTAAGGAAGCACCATGCGCATTTTTAAAACTATTTTGCTGGCGCTCTTAGCGCTAATGAGTTTCCAACTTTGGGCGCAAAAGTATCCCAACGCCCCGATCAAACTTTTGGTTGGCACACCGCCAGGTGGCACCACTGACATCATGGCGCGGTTAGTGGCGCAAAAGATGGGCGAGGTGCTGGGGCAATCAGTGGTGATTGAAAACAAATCAGGCGCAGGCGGTCTCATTGCTGCCGAAGCCGTGTCTAAAGCCACGCCAGATGGTTACACGCTCTTGATGGCTCCTGCGCAATTGGCAACCTACAAGGCGTTGTATCCCGCTACCAAGCTGGACGCAGAGCGGGACCTAGAGTCGCTCGGACTTGTGGCAACCACGCCGTATGTGATGGTGGTTCATCCAACGCTACCCGTTAAAACTGTGCCTGAACTATTGGCTTACGCAAAAGCGAATCCAGGTAAGTTGTCACTTGCAGGCTCTACCCCAGGCGGTGCGCAGCATTTAAGCTGGGAGCTGATTAAACGCCGTGCCAATGTGGATATGCAATACGTGCCGTATCGCGGCACGGGTGCGTTGATGCCTGACTTGCTTTCGGGACGCTTGCAAGCGGGCATCGACAACATTGCGGTGCTGACTCCCTATGTGAAGAGCGGACAACTGCGCGGCATTGCGGTGACATCCAGCGCTCGCGCTGCTTTGCTACCTGATTTGCCAACGGTTGCATCTAGCAACATCACGGGCCTGGCGGACTTTGCGGCGGTGGGTTGGTTTGGCATTTTTGCAACTGGCAAAACATCTCCCGATGTACTGGCGGCTCTCAGAGGTGCTATTCGCACCGTGATGGCGCAAAGTGATATGCGCGAAAAATTAACAGGTATGGGCGCTGAGCCGCAATCAGGCTCGAGTGACGACATGCGTGCGCTGCTCAAACGCGAAATATCGGTTTGGACGAAGGTCATTCAAGAAAGCAACATCACGATTCAGTAAACGCGACATAAATAGCAAGATAGTGCAGAGACACCCACGGCTGCGGTTAAGATCGCCAGCTTGCAGGAGAGCACAGCCCGTTCATTTTTGAGCGGACTGTCACCGAAGGCGCAATCTCTTATAAACGCTCAGGTTCATGTACTGCTTCTATTGATATGCCGTCTGGAGAGCCGCCCTGCCATGCTGGGCGCACCGAAGGAGCAAGGCGCTGAGAATACTTCTTGCGCGCTGAATCTCTCAGGTACCAAGGACAGTAAGAGCGGCTCCAAAGCTTTAGTGCAGGAGTATCTCTATGAAAGTCGTCGTTCTTGGTGCAGGTTTACTGGGTGTAACTTCCGCTTATTTTTTGCGTGAACAGGGTCACGATGTTGTCGTCATCGACCGTCAAGCCACACCAGCAGCCGAAACCAGCTTCGCCAACGGTGGGCAAATTTCGGTCAGCCATGCCGAGCCGTGGGCTAATCCCAGCGCACCACTCAAGGTTTTGAAGTGGATGGGCAAAGAAGATGCTCCTTTGCTGTTTCGCTTGCGAGCCGATATGCGCCAGTGGCTGTGGGGACTTCAGTTCTTGCGCGAATGCACGCCCGCTAGAACCAAGTACAACATCGAGCAAATTGTGCGACTTGGCACGTACAGCCGCGATACGCTGCAAGCCTTGCGCTCCAGTATCGGACTGCAGTACGACGAACGTACGCAAGGTATTTTGCATTTCTACACCAATCAAAACGAATTTGATGCCGCCGAAGTGCCTGCGGCGCAAATGCGCGAACTGGGGTGTGATCGCCGTGTGATTAGCGCGGATGAGGCTGTTAAGTTAGAGCCTGCACTGGCGCACATTCGTCCGCAGTTAGCAGGCGCAACTTACACAGCGGAAGATGAGTCGGGTGATGCCAATCAATTTGCCAGAGGTTTAGTCGAGCAATGTAAAAAAATGGGAGTCGAGTTTTTGATGAGTCACACCATCACCGCGTTGCGTACTGAGGGAGGTGCGATTGACCACGTAGAAGCTACTGACAGCGAAGGACGTTTTCAGCGCATTCGCGCAGATAGCTATGTGCTGGCGATGGGCAGTTTGAGTCCACTTTACGCCAAGCCATTAGGGATTGATTTGCCAATTTATCCAGCCAAGGGTTATTCGGTGACCATGCCTGTGAAAGACCCCACCTACGCGCATCAGGTGTCACTGACGGATGATGAATTCAAGCTGGTGTTTTCGCGCTTGGGCGATCGCCTGCGCATTGCAGGTACGGCAGAATTTAATGGCTATGACCGTGATTTAAATCGTGTTCGTTGCGAAGCCATTGTGCGGCGCACCGAGGAGCTATTCCCTGGTGCAGGCGATGCCGCGCAGGCCCAGTTTTGGACAGGACTGCGCCCCGCAACGCCGAGCAACGTGCCCATTATTGGGCGCAGCAAAATCAGCAATCTCTTTTTAAATACAGGCCACGGTACGCTGGGCTGGACGCATTCCTGCGGCTCAGGCAAGAGCATTGCCCGTATCATTAGCGGGCTAAAGCCCGAAGTCGATTTCGCGTTTACTTGATTTAGATTGAAAGAGCCGACAATCGTTACATAACAGGAGATAAGTAATGACATCTAGATTAGGACTCACTCGCCGCCAATTTCAACTATCGACGCTGCTAGCAACCTTATCAGTGGTATCAACTACATCTGTGCTGGCTGCAAGCTTCCCCGAGCGTCCCATCACCTTTATTTGCCCTTGGCCCGCAGGCGGAACGGCTGATCAAACCATGCGCGCACTCTGCGCCGTGGCTGGCAAAGAATTAGGTCAGCCGATTGCAGTTGAAAACAAAGTCGGTGCATCGGGCATGTTAGGACTCAAAGCCATGCTGTCCGCCAAGCCCGATGGCTATACGGTTGGACAAATTCCGATCTCTGTCACGCGCTTTTCGCAGTTGGGTAGCGTGACGATTGATCCGCAAAAAGACATCACGTATTTAGCACGAACATCGGGGCAGCTTTTTGGTGCGGCGGTGTTAGCGACTAGCCGTTTTAAAACGATTCAAGATTTAGTGAAAGAGGCAAAAGCCAATGCAGGAAAAATCACTTATGCCCATGCTGGGGTCGGCGGTGCAACCCATGTGGGCATGGAAGAGTTTGCGCTAGCCGCAGGCATTCAGCTGCTGCACGTACCATTTAAAGGTGGTGCAGATGCCCTGCAAGCCTTACTGGGTGGGCATGTGGATGTGCTGGCGGATTCGTCATCTTGGGCGTCGCACGTAGAGGCTGGCAAGCTCAGGCTCTTGGCGACTTGGGGTGAGCAGCGCACCAGCAGATTTAAAAATGTACCGACTTTGAAAGATGCGGGTTACAACGTCGTGGTCGATGCACCCAATGGCGTAGGCGCGCCCAAAGGACTAGACCCCGCGATTACCGCAAGGCTACGGCAAGCCTTTCGTGTAGCGACTTTGAGTGCGGAGTTCAAAGCTGCCTGCGACAAAATTGATGCGCCTGTGTTGTACTTGGACGGCGTTGATTATGAAAAATATGTGGCGCAGGTCTATGCCAAAGAGACCGTGCTGATTGAGCGCTTGAAGCTCAAAGAATTGTTGAAATCATGATGGATTCCCGTCTGCGCGGGAATGACTGCGCCCTATGAGTCTCATTCAACTCCACATGAATGACAACGTCTTGATTGCCAAAGAAGTATTGGCACTCGGGCAAACGGTGCAGGGCATCCGCATTCGCGCGCAAGTGCCAGCAGGTCACAAAATTGCGGCGCGTGATATCGCACAGGGCGAGACGATTTTTAAATACAACACCGCTATTGGTGTGGCGGCGCGGGATATTGCCGCTGGCGAGCATGTGCATGGTCACAACATCGGCGTGGGTGATTTTCACCAAGACGCGCAGCGGTTAGCGTTTGGCGCCGATGTGCGTCTTGTGGACTATGTGCCTTTACCTGAGCAAGCTCAGTTTATGGGCTATGTGCGCGGTGATTTAAAAAATGGCGGACGCGTCGGCACGCGTAACTTCATTGGTTTGTTTTCGTCGGTCAATTGCTCGGCCACCGTCATCCACAAGATCGCGGAGCACTTCACGCCTGATCGACTCAAAAATTATTCGCACATTGATGGCGTTGCCGCTTTTGCGCAAACCACGGGCTGCGGTATGTCCTCGCCCAGTCCGCATTTTGATTTGCTGCGTCGCACGATAGCGGGCTATGCGCGTCACGCCAATGTGGGCGGGGCGTTGGTTGTAGGCCTTGGTTGCGAGCGCAATCAAGTCGCTGATTTAATGGCTTCGCAAAATCTCGAATCGACTCAGCTGATGCGAACGATGGTGATGCAAGATAGTGGCGGCACGCGTGCTTCTATCCATGCGGGTATTGAAGCGGTGGAGGCGATGCTGGACGAAGTCAACCGTGCACGGCGAACACGAGTGCCCGCAAGCTACATCAGCATTGGCCTAGAGTGCGGCGGATCGGATGGTTTTTCTGGCATCACGTGCAACCCCGCACTGGGCGCTGCGATGGATATTTTGGTACGTCATGGCGGCACGGCCATCTTGTCCGAAACCCCCGAAATACATGGCGTGGAGCACATGCTGACACGCCGTGCTGTTTCACCTGCGGTGGGACAGCAACTACTTGATAGGCTGGCATGGTGGCAGGAGTACACCAAGGGAACGAATGTGCAATTTAATGGTGTGGTCGGGCATGGCAATCAAGCGGGTGGGCTTGCCAACATCATTGAAAAATCGCTCGGATCGGCCATGAAGGCGGGCACGACGCCGCTACGCGCAGTCTATCAATATGCCGAACCCATTACCGAGCGCGGGTTTGTATTTATGGATTCGCCAGGTTACGACCCCGTGGCTGTGACGGGTCAAATTGCCAGCGGTGCGAATTTGATTTGCTTCACCACGGGGCGTGGCTCGATGTTTGGCTCTAAGCCTGCACCTACCATCAAGCTTGCCAGCAACACGCCCATGTATCAGCGCCTCACAGAGGACATGGACATTAATTGCGGTGGCATTTTGGATGGTACGCATGACATGCAGCAAATGGGGCAAGTCATCTTTGATGCCATCTTGAAACACGCGTCAGGAGAGCCAACGAAGAGTGAATTGCTTGGTCTTGGTGACCACGAATTTGTGCCTTGGCATTTGGGTGTTGTTAGCTAATTAGATGAAAAGAAAAAAGAAAGTTATTTATGAAATCACGCGCCGCTGTTGCGTTTGCCGCTGGAGAGCCTCTGCAAATTGTTGAGATTGATGTTGCATCGCCTGAGGCAGGCGAAGTGCTAGTGAGAATCACCCACACAGGCGTGTGCCACACCGATGCGTTTACGCTCTCGGGCGATGACCCTGAAGGTATTTTCCCTGCGGTGCTGGGGCACGAAGGCGCGGGTGTGGTCGTTGAAGTGGGCGCTGGCGTGACATCGCTTAAGACGGGCGATCACGTGATTCCGCTCTACACAGCCGAGTGCCGAGAATGCAAGTTTTGCTTATCGGGCAAAACCAATTTGTGCCAGAAGGTGCGCGCCACGCAGGGCAAGGGTTTGATGCCTGATGGCACATCGCGCTTTAGCTACCAAGGCAAGCCGATTTATCACTACATGGGCTGCTCTACCTTTAGCGAATACACGGTGGTGAATGAAATATCGCTCGCCAAAATTAATCCTGCTGCGGATCACGAAAAAGTGTGTTTGCTGGGCTGCGGCGTGACCACGGGCATTGGTGCGGTGCACAACACAGCTAAAGTGAAAGAGGGCGATACTGTTGCCGTGTTTGGCCTTGGCGGCATTGGCTTGGCGGTGATTCAAGGTGCCAAGCAAGCCAAGGCGGGGCGCATCATTGCGGTAGATACCAACTCTGGCAAGTTCGATTTGGCGCGTGTGATGGGCGCAACCGACTGCATCAACCCAAAAGACTTTGACAAGCCGATTCAAGACGTGATTGTGGCCATGACCGACGGCGGCGTGGAGTTTAGTTTTGAGTGCATTGGCAATGTGAACGTGATGCGCTCTGCGCTAGAGTGCTGCCACAAAGGCTGGGGCGAGAGCATCATTATTGGTGTGGCGGGCGCTGGGCAAGAAATCAGCACACGGCCGTTTCAACTTGTCACAGGCCGCGTCTGGCGTGGCTCGGCGTTTGGCGGTGTGAAAGGACGCACGCAGTTGCCCAGCATGGTGGAGCAAGCGATGCGCGGCGAAATTGACCTAGACCCGTTCGTGACGCACACCATGGGGCTTGACAAAATTAACGAGGCGTTTGATTTGATGCATGAAGGTAAATCGATTCGCACGGTGATTCATTTTTAAAATTGTTGCGCATGACCATGAGTTTTATCCAGCCTTTTCATCTTGCCTTCCCCGTTCATGATTTAGCTGCCGCACGTCAGTTTTATGGCACGGTGATGGGCTGTGAGGAAGGGCGTAGTTCGTCGCATTGGATTGATTTCAATTTCTTTGGTCATCAAATCGTGACGCACTTGGTGGAGGCCAAGCGGGACAAGGCTTCCAGCGGTTCTGGCCATGTAGATGGCCACAACGTACCTGTGCCACACTTTGGTGTGGTGCTGACGATGGCGCAGTTTGAAGCCCTAGCAGCACGGCTTCGCAGTCATAACATCAAGTTTGAGCTAGAGCCCGTCATTCGTTTTAAAGGCATGGTTGGCGAGCAAGCCACGATGTTTTTTTTAGATCCCTCAGGCAATGCCTTGGAGTTCAAAGCGTTTGAGGATCAATCGCAATTGTTTGCTAAGTGATCTAGTGAATATCAGGCTCAGGAATTGGCGCACCAAAGCTGGTTTCTAAAAAATCAAAATCGCAACCCGTATCGGCTTGCATCACGTGCTTTTTAAACATAAAACCGTAGCCACGTTCCCAGCGCACTGCAGGCGATTGCCATGCGGCTTTGCGGGCCGCTAGTTCAGCATCGCTTACGTTTAAATTGATGGTTCGTGCGGGCACGTCCACGGTAATCGTGTCGCCAGTTTGAACTAGCGCCAGCGGCCCGCCAATGGCGGCTTCAGGGCTCACGTGCAAGATGCACGCACCGTAGCTGGTGCCGCTCATGCGTGCATCCGAAATGCGAATCATGTCTTTGACCCCTTGCCTAACCAGCTTGAGCGGAATAGGCAACATGCCAGATTCAGGCATCCCAGCGCCTTGCGGACCGTAGTTGCGCAACACCAAGATGTCGTCTTCAGTCACGTCTAAATCCAAGTTATCAGAATCTTTTTTAAGCGCCTCGTAGCTGTCCCACACCAAGACTCTGCCCGTATGTTGAAAGAATTTTGGTGCAGCCGCTGATGGCTTAATCACGCAGCCAGTGGGTGCAAGATTGCCGCGTAGCACAGCCAACGCACCTTCCGCATAAATCGGATTGTCAAGCGGACGAATCACGTCGTCGTTATGCACCATGGCGCCCTCGAGTGTTTTGCCAAGACTCACACCGCTCACGGTTTGCGTATTTAAGTACAGGTGATCTGTCAATCGCGTCATCATGCCTGCGAGTCCACCTGCGTAATAAAAATCTTCCATTAAATAGGTATCGCCACTCGGTCTGATGTTAGCAATGACGGGGATTTTGCGACTGGCTTTGTCGAAG
>JANXRP010000165.1 GCA_025352965.1 Comamonadaceae bacterium | reverse complement strand
ATTAGGCCAATGCGGATTCGTGGGGTTGTGGTTTAAGTGCTCATGCCACAGCGCCACCGCCATGTCCGCCATACCCATAGGCGCGCCTGGATGCCCCGAATTGGCCTCCTGCACAGCGTCCATTGCTAAGGCGCGAATCGCATTAGCCATTTGTTGTTTTTGGTTAGGAGCAGAGGTAGTGGCCATGAGTACGTCAAATAGAGGTGATGGAAAACCCTATATTTTAATTGCTAGCCCATCCATGTGGTTTGCAATGACTAGAATCATCTATATGACTGCCAGCTTTACTGCCTATATCGACGAATCAGGTGATGAAGGCTTTGTCTTTCGTCCACAGGAATCTGGTAGCAGCCGATGGTTGGTGTTGTCAGCCGTGGTGTTTCGCAAATCCAAAGACCTAGAGGCCGTGAAGACGCTTCGCAAAGTGCGTGAATTATTGGGCAAACCGCCCAAATATGCGCTGCATTTTCGAAACCTCAAACACGAGCAACGGGTGCCTTATGTGCGTGCTGTGGCTAGCGCACCGATCCGCACAGTGAGCGTGTTAATACACAAGCCATCCATTACTGACCCCGAAACATTTCAAAGTGAAGCGCATCGTCTTTACCGTTATGCCACGAGATTGCTTTTGGAGCGTGTGTCTTGGTTGTGCCGCGACGCCAAGAAAACCAATGAAGGGGATGGCACTTGCGAGCTGATATTTTCTAACCGCAGTGCAATGTCTTATGACGATTTGCGTGGTTATTTGCAGCATCTAAAGTCGAATCCAGCACCCGATGTTCGTGTGGATTGGTCGGTGATTGTTCCGTCCAAAGTGGAAGCAATCAACCACGATCAATTAGCTGGTTTGCAAATGGCGGATGCCATGGCATCAAGTCTTTTCTTTGCATTAAATTTAAGCAAATACGGCGAAGTTGAAAGTCGATATTTTGAATTGCTCAAACCCACGATTTATAAGCACGACAAAACAGGGGCGCTGGGTTATGGTCTAAAGTTTTGGCCAAAATCTGCCGAGCTATTGCGACCTGAATGCCCACACGTGGCTGTTTTTTGCGCTGACCACATTAATTGAGACGAAAAAATGCAGACCCCAGGTTCGAGTTTCCCACCCATTCGGGCTGCCATTGTTGCCAACGGCCTCTACAAATCCTGCGCTTGCCTGCAGTTTGAATTTTAACTCAAAGATGATGAATCATCAACCAATTCACATCACCCCTCAAGCCACCGTCATGATTCTTGCCGCTGGACGCGGTGAACGTATGCGCCCACTCACCGACATGTGCCCCAAACCCATGCTGGTGGTGCGCGGCAAGCCACTGATAGAGTGGCATATCGAGGCACTGGCTCTGCAAGGCAATCAGGATATGCTCGTCAACACGGCATGGCTGGGAAGCCAAATAGAGCAAGGCTTGCAGGACGGATCACAATTTAAAACACATATTCAGTATTCGCGCGAAGGCGTGGATTTTGGTAGGGCGTTAGAGACCGCAGGCGGCATCATCCGAGCCCTGCCCTTGCTGGCAGATACGTTTTGGCTCGTCGCAGGTGACGTGTTCGCGCCAGATTTTGTGTTTTCTAAAGCGGCTTACAACGCGTTTGCCTCGTCTGATATGCAGGCGCATTTGTGGCTGGTGCCCAATCCTGAGCACAACCCCAAGGGCGACTTTGGGCTGGACGGCAAGGGCTTGGCGCTGAATTTGCCCAAGGAATCGGATGAACCCAAGTGGACCTATTCCACGATTGGACTTTATAAAAAATCATTTTTTGAGATGAGCAAGACTGGGATACCTGCTGGCAA
Organism: Comamonadaceae bacterium; assembly: GCA_025352965.1. GTDB lineage: Bacteria > Pseudomonadota > Gammaproteobacteria > Burkholderiales > Burkholderiaceae_C > JASGCK01. Next base: position 1,534 of record JANXRP010000165.1, on the reverse strand, counting down.
CCCGCATGGCGTCAAGGCTGCGCTGGCGCCCCTCCTGCGAGCCGCTATGGATAAGCGCCTTGTTACAGCCGAGGTTTACACAGGCGATTGGACCGATGTGGGGACACCTGAGCGCTTGCGCGAACTCAATAATTTTTAGATTGCGAGAATTGAACCTATGAATAACTCTATCTACGCCCAGCGCCGCGCTGTCCTAGCCTCCCAGCTTGCCACGGGCGGCATCGCCATCATTCCGACAGCTCCTGAGCAGCGCCGCAATCGCGACTCTGACTTTTTGTTCCGCTTTGATAGCTACTTTCACTACCTGACGGGCTTTACCGAGCCAAACGCCACCTTGGTTTTGCTTGCCAACGGCCACTCCATTTTGTTTTGCCAACCCAAGGACGAAGCACGCGAAATTTGGGATGGCATCCGCCTTGGCCCTGCTGCAGCCCCCGCCCAGCTTGGCTTAGCGACCGCTTTTGCCAGTACGGAACTAGATGCGCATTTGCCTGTTTTGCTAGAAAACACGTCCGTGGTTTATTTTCCGTTTGCCACGCATCACGGCTTAGATGGACAAATTAATCATTGGCTAGAAGCCGTTCGGGCAAAAGCTCGCCAAGGCGTGACTTGTCCTACCGAGCAGCGTGATTTGTGCGCGCTATTAGATGAAATGCGGCTCATCAAGGATGCGTCTGAAATAGCGACCATGCGACGCGCTGCACAAATTAGCGCAGGGGCGCACATCCGTGCCATGAAGCTCTCGGCGGCACGATTGCGTGCGGGCTTGGATACTCGCGAGTTCCACTTAGATGCCGAACTGCTGCACGAGTTCCGCTTGCAGGGCTCGGAGTACCCCGCGTACAGCTCCATCGTGGCGGGCGGTGCCAACGCTTGCGTGCTGCATTACCGCGCCGACACTGCACCCATTTTGAGTGGTGACTTAGTGCTGATTGACGCGGGCTGCGAGCTGCACGGCTATGCGTCCGACATCACGCGCACCTTCCCTGCCAACGGCAAATTTAGTTCCGCACAGCGTGAGCTCTACGACATCGTACTGGCCAGCCAAGAGGCAGCAGCGCGTGCGGTAAGAGTTGGCAATCGCTTTCACGATCCGCACGATGCGGCATTAGCCGTCCTCGCGCAAGGCATGCTGGACGTGGGTTTGCTGGATGCAAACAAAGTCGGGAGTTTGCAAGATGTCATTGAACAACGCGCCTACATGCCGTTTTATATGCACCGCACCAGCCATTGGTTGGGCATGGATGTACACGACTGCGGCAGCTACATCGAGCCATCCGAGGCACACATCGTCACCGAGAAAATCGATCCCGTCACCAAGCAAACCGTGCAAGTACGCCCTAGCCGCATTTTGCATGAGGGCATGGTGCTAACGCTAGAGCCTGGCATTTATGTGCGTCCGTCCGCCGATACGCCCGAACGCTATCACAACATTGGTATTCGTATTGAAGACGATGCGCTGGTAACGGCTACAGGCTGCGAGTTATTGAGCCGTGATGTGCCAGTTAAAGCGGATGAAATTGAAGCGCTGATG
>JANXRP010000164.1 GCA_025352965.1 Comamonadaceae bacterium | reverse complement strand
TAACTTAGCAAACCATAGCGCTCGGCTGGTTGAGTTTTTTTGCTCGAAGCTCACACCCGCATTCCACAGCGTATAGCCTGCCGTTGCAGGTTGGTTGGCCGCCACGCGGTTTTGGTCAAAGGTTTTATCTGCACCCAACGTCCACTTCCACGCAGCTTGCGAGAGCGTCCAGTCCACGCCCATGCGCAGTGGCGCGATGCGCGGCAGTGGCTGGTTGGTTGCAATGTTGGTGGCCTGCACGCTAGATGCACGCGCTTCTACATCGAATGCGCGGGGCTGGTCAATGCTCGCCTCTACAAGGCGTGTATTGCCCGTCCACTCCCAACCTGTAAAGCGCGCGGGTGTTGCTGCAAATTGAAAAACAGGATTGCCTGCGGTACTGTTAGCGCCAGTCGCCTGCAAAAAAATGTAGTTGTCGTAGCGCGTTTGAAACACATTCAAGCTCGATTTGTCAAAGCGGCGCTCCCCTTGCCACTTCAGCCCCAACTCAAGATGCGTGGATCGTTCAACCGCCAAATTAGCATCGCCCCTCTCGAAAGAGCCCGTCGCAGCGTGCTCGCCGTTGGCATAAAGTTCGTAGTCTTTGGGGACGCGTCCTGTGCGGGCTAGGTCAGCACTCGCACTCAATCCTTGCAGTGCGCCATCTAGTTTAAAAAGACTACCCAGCGCATAGCTACTAGCCGATAAGCTGCGCTGCGCTGGCGTAAAGTTTGCATTGCCATCGATGCCGAATGAGTTGACATCGGCACGCTCAAACCTAGCGCCCGCCGTCAGCTTGCCCCACGGCGCATTGATGGCCTGCAAGCCATATAGCGCTTGGCTTTGCGTGAGTGACCTTGGTACAAAAGCTTCATCCCCTTCGGCGACAAAGCGAGTGCGATCACGCTGCCATCCCAACAAAGTCTCCACGCTATTCATGCCCAGCTTGTAGGGCGCAAGCCTTGCTTGCAACTTGCTATCCATGCCCTCACTTTTAAACGTCGTAGCGACCGCGCCAGCATTGATTTCGCGGTGCTGATAGTTGTGACTCACTAAGTGCCCAGAGAGGCTCTCGACCCATCCGCCCATCAGACTAAGACCGCGCCGCTCGCCCTCCAATCGGTAAGTGGTGCTCTCCATTTTGAGATTCACATCTGCCTCGGCTGGCGAGCCATAGGCTTGCCGCGTGCGCTGCACCGAGGCACCCACGTAGCCTTGGTTCAAAAACACCGAACCACCTATTGCACCGCCCGATGTTTCAGCTTGCGAATTGCAGATTTTGTTTTGTACGCGTGTCGCGCTGCCCTGCGTGCAGCTAATGGCAATAGGCGCATTGGCTTCCGCGCTCTTGTTGCCAAAGGCATCTAAGTGCAGTGCATATTTATCCGTTCCAGTCTCTAGCATGGCCGCACCCGTGCGCTCACGGTTGCCAGTGGCAAAGCCCGTTTGCACGCGTCCAAGCGTTCCACCCTTGTCGTCAAACAGGGCGCTTTTGGCGATGCGGTTGTCAATCATGTTGACCACGCCGCCCACCGCAGAGCCACCATACATCAGGGCTGCGGGCCCGCGCACCACTTCCACGCTCTCCATCGCTAGTGGGCTGCTGGCGACTGCATGGTCAAAGCTCAACCCCGAGGCATCACTGGCGGCGGCGCCGTTGTTCAAAATGCGAATGCGGTCACCATCCAAGCCGCGAATAATCGGGCGCGATGCCGTGCTTCCAAAATAAGAGCTGGCAACGCCAGGTAAACCTGAAAGCGTCTCGCCAAGACCGCCACTTGGGCGTTGCAGCAAAGCTGCGCCACTCAAGCGCTCCACGGGGGTGCTCAGGTCTTTGGATTGAAAGGGATTGCCCGTCACCACAATTTCGGGCAAATCACTTTGCACTTGGGCTTGCACGCAACCGAAAGCCACGCATCCAGCAATAAATAGACAACGAGAAAGCATAAAACCTCGATTTAAAAAACGACAAAAGGGCGTGTTTTTAGATCAAGGTTTGAGGAGGAGCGCGGGCTTGGTAAGAGAGATTGGTTTGTACTGAAAAAAGGAAAATGCGACTATGCGCCACTTGCACGCCAACCATGGGCAAAGCCAATACAGGCAAGGCTTGCGAGAGTGCCAACCCTCCGCACTGCAAATCCAGCAGCTGGCAGTCCGACTTGTTTTGCTGCGAGTGCTCAGGCAACAACTGCTCAAGCACAGAGCCATTTAGATGTGCATCGGTGTGCGCGTTTGCATGCGAGTGCTTGTGCACCACGCCCGCAAATTGCAACCACAAAAAGCCAACCAGCACGAGCCAGAGCCACGGGCCAAACCGAGAGCGTTTAGCCGTGGCTGCGTGGTTGGAGTAAGGCTGCTTGGTTTGCATGGGGCGTTCATCATAACGCGGCGGATAAAATCGCAGCTTCATGTCAGCGCTTTCATCCCTCCTTCATTCCTGCCGCACCTCTCACCGATTGATTCAATCAGTGGTGCTGGCGTTTAGCTTGAGTCTGGGCGTGGCGATTGCCTCCCCTGCCGTTCAAGCTGCCAATTTATCCCCAGATCAGCAAATCATTTGCGTGGGTGCTGGCGGTATGAAGTTAGTGACATTTGCCGCAGATGGTAGCGTGCAAGAGACGCAAACCACGCAAGGCATGGATTGCCCGCTATGCGCCGCTCCTCTTGCACCTCCACCTGCAAGCCAAACTGCGCTTGACCTGCCAGCCATCACCTTTGTAGCGCACGTGCTGTATGGCGTGCAGCCACACTCTATTTTTGAATCGCGTGCTCCGCCTGCACGCGCACCCCCACAGCACTCTTAAAAATCTAAATCACTGGCGCAGATTTTTCTGCTCCATTCGTTTTCGTTTTTGAGATTGCTATGAAAAAATTATTCCTTGCTGGCGCATGCACGCTAGCCCTGTGCTTTGGGGTGCAAGCTCAAACCAAAGACCTCGGCACAGTCACCATCACCTCAGATCGTCCCACGTCGCTACCCAGCCAAATCCCGACCACCATGGAGGGGCTGAAGGCCGAGCAAATCGCCCAGTCGATTAACGCCACCGACAGCGAAGATGCGCTCAAATATCTGCCCAGCTTACTCATTCGCAAGCGCTACATTGGCGACTACAACCACGCGGTGCTGGCATCGCGTGCCTCGGGTACCAATAACTCGGCGCGCTCTGTGGTCTATGCCGACGGCATTTTGTTATCTAACTTTTTAGGCAATGGCGCAAGCTACGCCCCGCGCTGGGGCATGGTGACACCCGAAGAGATTGACCGCGTGGATGTGCTCTATGGCCCATTTTCTGCGGCGTACCCTGGCAATTCGGTAGGCGCAATTGTGGACTATCAGACCAAAATGCCCACGGCTTATGAAGCGCACGGCAAGATTGGCTACTCTAGTGCGCCGTTTGATTTGTGGGGCACACATCAAAAAAATTCGGCCAAACAGGCCAGCGTGTCGGTTGGCAACAAAAACGGCGACTGGTCTTGGTGGCTGAATGCCAATCGCAGTCAAAGCTTAGGGCAACCTCTGGTATTTGTCGCCAAAACACCCACCGCTTGCGCGGGTGCTTGTGCAGGTACGGCTGTCAACGGTGTTGTGTTAACCAAAGATATTTTTGGCAACAACCAAGCCGTGCTGGGTACAACAACCCAATACAACACTACGCAAGATCACATCAAAGCCAAATTGGCTTACGACATCACACCCACGCTGCGTGCGGCCTACACGGTGGGCTATTGGCAAAACAAATCGCAGGGTCGCCCTGAAAGTTATGTCACGAGTAGCGCCACGGGCGCGGCGATTTATAGCGGCAACGTCAATAGCGGAGGCAACAACTACACCTTGGCGGCCACCGATTTCAGTATGACCAATGAGTCGCTGGCGCACATGATGCATGGCTTTTCGCTCAAGTCCAATACCAAAGAAACATTCGACTATGAGGTGGCACTTAGCCAATTTCGCTATCAGCAAGACGACAACCGCGCGCCCTCTAGCTACGCCAATGGCGTGGGCGGCGGCGCAGGCACACTGACCGACCAAGCGGGTACGGGTTGGTCGGCGCTGGCGCTTAAGGGCACGTATCGTCCTGATGGCATGAAAGGCAAACATATTTACGACTTTGGTTATCAGCAAGATGCGTACAAGCTGTCGATTCTTAAAAATGCGACTACGGCTTGGGACGCCAGCGCTGCGGGCGCGTTTACCAGCGATGTGGGCGGCGGGACTCGTCTGCAAAGTCTGTGGGGACAAGACGCCTGGCGCGTCGCCAAAGACTGGAAAGCCGTACTGGGTCTGCGTGGTGAGACGTGGACTGCCGCCAATGGTCACACCATCTCGACGACTTTGAATACGCCCTACGGCACACGTACCGAACAAGCCTTGTCACCTAAAGCAGCGCTGTCGTTCCAAGCCAAGCCAGACGTGGTCTTGAAGGCATCGTTAGGTCGCGCGGTGCGCTTTCCAACCGCACAAGAGTTGTATGGTTCAACTACTACGGCCAACTCGCAGTTCGTCAACAACCCCAATCTGGCGCCCGAAAAATCGGTGACCTCAGAATGGAGCTTAGAAAAAGATTTGGGCAATGCACTTTTGCGTACCACCTTTTTCATGGAAAACACGCGTGATTCGCTCTACTCACAGTCCACGCTACAAGGTTCGACCATCGTTACGACGGTTGGTAATGTGGGTTTGATTCGCACCCAAGGGTTTGAAATTTCTTATGTGGGTAATGATGTCGGCATCCGTGGACTCGACGTGTCTAGCAGTCTCACGATGGCCGACTCCCGCATCCGCGAAAACGCAGGCTATGTGGTGACGCCAGGCGACACGATTGGCAAAGTTCAGCCGCGTGTGCCCAAAACACGCGCTACGTCTTTATTGGCCTACCGCTGGAATGAAAAACTCACCACCAGTTTGGGTGCACGCTACAGTGGCACGCAATACACAAGGCTAGACAACGCCGACGTGAACGGCTATGCCTACACAGGCGCTAGTCCGTTTTTTGTGGTCGATACCCGCCTACGCTACCAACTTGACAAAGAGACTAGCTTTGCATTTGGCATCGACAACCTCAACAACTACACCTATTGGAACTTCCACGCCTACCCGCAGCGCACCTATCACGCTGAGTTGCGCGTAGATTGGAAATAAACCCAGCACTTAAAATCAACTTCACCAAAGGACACATCATGCTTAAAAAAATTCTATCCCTCGCCTCTACCTTCATCTTTGTGCTCACGTTTTCTAGCCATGCATTTGCACACGAAGATGCCGCGCATGTCGATGTAGCTGATGCTTGGGTTCGCGCCACCGTTGCGGGTCAACAAGGCACAGGCGGCTTTATGAAGCTCACTGCTCGCGAAGATTTGCGCCTCGTGCGCATTAGCTCACCTGTTGCCGAAGTGTCTGAAATTCACGAAATGAAAATGGGTGCCAACAACGTGATGGAGATGCGCCCAATTGCTGGCTTAGATCTGCCACGAGGCAAAGCCGTGGAGCTGAAACCTGGCAGCTATCACCTGATGCTGATGAGTCTGAAACAAACACTGGCAAAAGACAGCAAAATCCCCGTCACGCTGTACTTTAAAGACAGTAAAGGCGCAGAATCACGCTTGAATCTGCAAGTACCCGTCGCTCTAGCGCCCACAGCAGATAAGGCTTCCCAGCCAATACATAAGCACTAATTCGACAAGCACTGAGTCAATTGGCAGGAGCGCTAGCTTGCTGATTAAAACGAGTACGAATGACAGCCTTTGGACGGTCGTCATGCGCTGCTCGTTTTTTAAAGGCGAGATCAAATCAGTCAAAGTTTTGAGCAGCTGCGGTAACAAAAAATTTGATGCGCAAGCCGTGGCCGAGACCAAGGGCAAGCACGTGCCCGAAGTGGCATTTGGCACGAGTCGTCACGAATACTGGAAAACGCTCACGTGGACGATGCCCAAAGGCGCTCCGTATGCCGAGCCAAATTTGCCGCCTAGATTGCCTGATGCCCACGTGCTGGTTGGTTCGCCGTTTGAAGTCACGACGGGCATGAGCGCTCCTGCGAACTTCCGTATCAGCTAGCCTAAAGCGATAAGGTTCAAAACTCGAAGTTGTCGATCAGCCGCGTCTTGCCAAGTTTGGCCGCGCCCAGCACCACCCATGGCTCACGCTTTGCAGCATCAACAGCCTGCAAGCCTTGCTGTGTGCGGATCGCGAGATAGTCTGGCTGCCAGCCCTTATCTCGCATGGCCTGTAGAGCATCTGCCTCTATTTTTTGAATGTCTGCGTTTGGTGCTTGCGCAGCATCGGCCATTGCGCGAAGCGTCTTCGATAGGAAGACGGCCGCTTGGCGCTCCTCAGCGCTCAAATAGCGATTGCGAGAACTCAGTGCAAGCCCATCATCGGCACGCAACGTCTCGCCTGCCAAGATGTCCATCGGCAGCGAAAATTGGCGCACCATGGCACGAATGACCGCGAGTTGCTGGTAATCTTTTTTGCCAAACACGGCGATATGGGGCTGGGCAATTTGAAACAGCTTCATCACCACGGTGCAGACACCCGTAAAAAATCCTGGGCGAAATTCGCCTTCCAGCTTATCGGCCAACAGCGGCGTTGGATGAACTTTGAAAGTTTGCGGCTCAGGATAAAACTCGGTCTCGTTCGGCGCAAAGAGCACGTCGCAGCCCGCATCCGATAAGGCTTTCACGTCATCATCCCATGTGCGCGGGTAGGAATCAAAATCTTCGTGTGGCAAAAATTGCAAACGATTGACGAAGATGGTGGCAATCACTAAATCGCTATTCGCTTTGGCCTGCGCGATCAGCGCCAAGTGCCCAGCGTGCAGATTGCCCATGGTGGGGACAAGGCTGCGTTTTAAATGCTTTCGTTCAGTTAAATAAGCGCGTAGTTCGGCAATCGTGTGAAAGACTTGCATGGCTCACCAAGCGTGGAGTTTGTTATCAGGAAATGTGCCGTCTTTGACTGCGGCAACATAAGCGGCAAACGCGCCTTGAATGCTGTGCTCGCTATTTCGCACGTCCGCCATAAAGTTATGCACAAAGCGCGGCATCTTGCCAAGGTTCATCCCCAGCATGTCGTGCAACACCAGCACTTGGCCGTCGCAATCAACGCCCGCACCAATACCGATGGTGATGCAGGTCGTGAGCATTTTTGTGAGCTTGGCCGCTAACTCAGCAGGCACCATCTCTAACACCAACATTTGCGCGCCTGCGGCTTCTAATGCCAATGCGTCGGCGATCAATTTGTCGGCAGAAGCATCATCTTTGCCTTGCACGCGGTAACCACCCAGCGCATGCACGGTTTGGGGTGTGAGGCCCAAGTGCGCACAGACAGGAATGCCACGCTCGACTAAAAATTGCACCGTCTCGGTCGTCCAGCCACCGCCTTCTAGCTTGACCATATGCGCACCCGCTTGCATCAGCAAAGCCGCGTTGGCAAAGGCCTCGGCAGGGTTTTGGTGATACGTGCCAAATGGCATATCGCCAATTAACCACGCCGTACCTTGACCGCTGGCCGTCATGCGGTGCAGCCCGCGCGAGACGCTGGCAACGTGATAGCACATGGTCTCAATGGTTACACCCGTGGTGCTGGACAAGCCTTGGCAAACCATGCCGAGTGAGTCGCCGACCAAGATGCACTCCACGCCGCCTGCGTCTGCCACAGCGGCAAAGGTCGCGTCATAGGCTGTCACCATCG
>JANXRP010000074.1 GCA_025352965.1 Comamonadaceae bacterium | reverse complement strand
AACGTGTCAATAAATAATTCTTTGGGGATGCGCTGCTCGCGGTAGTTTTCAATCACGGCTTCAATCACACCCGTCACTTCTTCTGCCGAAAACGACGGACCAACTGCTTTGCCTGCAACTGACGCACCACTCATCGTGCTGCCGTCTGAGCCGCCAAGCGTGACTTGGTACCACTCTTTGCCGTCTTTATCGACACCCAAAATACCGATGTGTCCACTGTGATGGTGGCCGCAAGAGTTGATACAACCGCTGATGTGCAAGTCGATATCTCCAATGTCGTGCAACTCATCCAAATCCTCGTAGCGCTCCATGATGCCTTCGGCAATTGGGATCGAGCGGGCATTTGCCAGCGCACAATAGTCGCCACCAGGGCAAGCAATCATGTCGGTCAGTAAGCCAATGTTGGTACGGGCTAAGCCAGCATCTTTGGCTGCAAGCCACAGCGCATATAGGTTGCCCTCATGCACCCAAGGCAACATCAAGTTTTGATCGTGCGTCACACGTACTTCGCCGCTTGAGAATTTATCGGCGATATCGGCCACAGCATCTAGTTGAGCAGGCAATACATCGCCGGGCGCATAGCCTTCGCCCGTGATGCCGGCACTTCGATTAATAAAGTGTTTGAACGATAACGTCACAGCACGGAGCGCAGGGTTTTTGTGCGCACGGACGTTTTGCTGCAACCAACGTTGATAGGCTGGATCGGCTGTCTTGGTGCTCCCCTCTGGGGAGCTGCCCGTAGGGCTGAGGGGGGGAACAAAAAACGCCGCCACGCGGTCAAATTCCGCCTGCGTAATCGTATGCTTTGCGCCATCGTTTGCCAAAATCTGCGCGTACTCTGCTTCCACATCGTCAATGTATTTTTGACCTTCTGACTTCACCAAAATCTTAATGCGTGCTTTGTAGATATTGTCACGACGACCATAGCGGTTGTAGACACGAATCACGGCTTCGCAATAATTTAAGATCTCGTACCAAGGTAAAAATTCGCGAATCACGGTGCCGATAACGGGTGTACGTCCCATGCCGCCACCAACGAGCACGCGAAAGCCCACTTCGCCTTTGTCATTTTTGATGACATGCAAGCCCACATCGTGCCAACTCGTCGCCGCTCGGTCTTCAACCGCACCTGTCACGGCAAACTTGAACTTGCGCGGTAGGTGCGCGAACTCAGGGTGCAGCGTGCTCCATTGGCGCAAAATTTCGCAAAACGGACGTGGATCGACGATCTCATCGGGCGCAATACCAGCCAATGCATCGCTGGTGATATTGCGGATGCAGTTTCCGCTGGTTTGGATGCCGTGCATGTTCACGCTAGCGAGCAAATCCATCACGTCTGCACTGCGTGCCAGTGGAATCCAGTTGTACTGGATGTTTTGGCGTGTGGTGAAATGACCATAGCCGCCGCGTCCTTTGAACTCTTGGCCAAACTCATCCGTCGTCACTGTGTCGAAGTCACGTGCAATTTTGGCAAGCACTCGCACTTGTGCGGAATTGAGTTCACCATAAGGCACAGCCACGCGCAGCATGGGCGCATGACGTTGCACATACCAGCCATTTTGCAGGCGTAGCGGGCGGAACTCGTCATCTGGCAGCGAGCCACCTAAGTGGCGATCCAGTTGATCACGGTACTGCGCCGCACGCAGCTTAACGAAATTTTTATCGAAATCGGTATATTGATACATGACTAAAAGGATGTGGGAAATTTAAAGTGCTATCAATTTGATACCCGCATAGGCAATCAAGAATGAAAGCAAAGTCCGAAGCGCCTTATCGGACCAACGGGAATTGAGCCTAGAACCCAGCCAAATACCAGGCAAAGAACCAGCTAGTAATTGTATGAGCAGCGGCCAATCCACTTGCCCAATCGAGGCATGTCCGAGACCTGCCACCAGCGTAATAGGGACGGCATACGCAATGTCTGCTGCAACGATTCTAGACAGTGGCAGCGAGGGATAAAGAATCATCAATGCCGTCACGCCAATCGCGCCCGCGCCCACCGATGTAATCGTGATCAGCACACCCACCAAAGCACCAAAAGCCACAGGCAGTATAGGGTGCAGAGGTTTGATTGCAAGCGCAGCATCGCCAGCAGCTAGCGTTGGGATATCACGTTTTTTGCCAAATTGCGCTTTATAAAACGTAGCGCCAGCCGTCAGCACCAAGGCAAACCCCAGCGTCGTTGTGATGACATGCTGGAAGACGGCCTCACCTGCGCTGCTGTGCTTCATCACATAAAGTGTCAACAACGAGGCGGGAATGCTGCCCAGGCTCAGGCTGCCCACAATCTTCCAGTCAATCGAGCGCGAAACTGCAAGACTGATGGAGCCGCCCAGCTTTGTAAATGCTGCAAACAGCAAATCTGTTCCCACGGCAAGTGCTGGTTTAATGCCAAAGCCAAAAATGAGGAGCGGCGTCATCAGCGAGCCGCCGCCCACGCCCGTCAGGCCGACAATCAGTCCGACGACAAATCCTGCAAAAATAAACGCTGTTTGATCCATGAGTGACTCCAATGAGTAGCGACTGTAGGGGTTAGCCCTAATTTTTCAAACTACTTTATTGCTGTTCTTATATACAAATTAATTATATAAAGATTTCGAGATCGAACTACTAAACTAGCAGGATGACAACTCCTCACAGCCCCCTCGCACAATCTTTGGCAAATCTACGCAAAAGCTACGAAAGCACTAGTCTTGACGAAGCAGGTTCGCATGCCAACCCGCTCCAACAGTTTGAGCAGTGGCTAGGCGAAGCCATCAAAGCGGAAGTGCCCGAGCCCAATGCCATGACTCTAGCCACAGTGGGCTCGAACCTGCGTCCTAGCACCCGTATCGTGCTGATTAAAGACTTTGACGAGCGCGGCATCGTTTGGTTTACCAATTACCAAAGTCAAAAAGGACAAGAACTAGCAGGCAATCCGTTTGCGGCGCTGCAATTCCACTGGGTAGAGTTGGAGCGAGTAGTTCGTATAGAAGGCATCGTTGAAAAAGTAGATGCGGCCATGAGTGATGCGTACTTTGCCAAGCGTCCCAAGCTTTCCCAGCTAGCGGCTATCGCCAGCCCACAGTCAGCAAGGCTTGGCAGCCGAGGCGAACTGGAAGCCATGATGGATAAGGCCTCCAAGGCGTATGGCGAGCACCCTATTCGCCCCGAGCATTGGGGTGGCTATCGTCTTGTGCCTGATCGCTTTGAATTTTGGCAAGGACGCCGAAATCGGCTGCATGACAGACTCGCGTACGAACGCGAAAATAATGTTTGGGTACGCTCACGTTTAGCGCCATAATCCGCCTGTTATCAACTTTTAGGAGTCCCTCATGTCTGACAACATTACCCCTCTCAATAATCACGCTTTCGGTAATGCCGTGGGTACATCTGCGGTAGAGCGCAATCGCGTGTTGCGCAACACGTATGTATTACTAGCTGTGAGTTTGTTACCTACTGTTTTAGGTGCTTACCTAGGCGTATCGACTGGACTCTCGCGCGTTTTCTCTGGCTGGATGGGTCTGATCGTCATGATGGCTGGCGCTTTTGGTTTCATCTATGCAATTGAAAAAACTAAAAACTCGTCCAAAGGTGTTTATGTGTTGCTCGGCTTCACGCTCTTCATGGGGCTCGTGATGTCCAGCCTAATCGCTCGCGTGCTGGGCTTTCGTAACGGCGCAAGCCTTGTGATGACAGCCTTTGGTGGCACAGCAGGCGTGTTCTTTGTCATGGCCACACTGGCAACCACGATCAAGCGCGATCTATCTGGCATGAGCAAATGGCTGTTCTGGGGTGCGGTGGTTTTGATGCTCGGCTCCATCATCAACGTATTTGTTGGCTCAACCATGGGTATGGCGGCGATCAGCACCTTAGCCATCGGAATCTTTAGCGCCTACATGCTGTACGACATCAAGCAAGTGATTGACGGCGGCGAGACCAACTACATTAGCGCAACGCTAGCGATTTATCTCGATCTCATCAACATCTTCCAAAGCTTGCTTAGCTTGCTGGGTATTTTTGGTGGAGAGAAAGATTAAGTTTTAACGCTTCAAATAAAAAATCCGCCAAGCGAAAGTTTAGGCGGATTTTTTGTTGCTCAAATTTTTATCTTTGAGCCGCAACACAACGCACGCTAGCACCGTCACTTTTGTTTATTCACTTCATGATGTCAATTGACG
>JANXRP010000068.1 GCA_025352965.1 Comamonadaceae bacterium | reverse complement strand
GCCAATTTGGATGAACCCAAAGTTTTGGCTCATCCAGATGATGAGTTCCTCGGACAAACGGCTAGTGTGAATCATCACCAAAGATGCGGCGGCTGCAAACTCAATCGCGAAGTCGCGGTCGCTGACGGCATCTAAGCTGTTTTGGCAAACTTGCGGGTTGCCTTGTTCGTCTACCATGCCTAGTGTTTTAGCGACACGTTCGCGGTCTAGCGGGTAGCTAGTGCCTGCCAGTGCCGCTGCGCCCAGCGGCAGGCGATTGACGCGTTTGCGCACATCCCCCATGCGCTCGGCATCGCGGGCGAACATTTCGACATACGCCAGCATGTGGTGGCCAAAGCTGACGGGCTGGGCGACTTGCAAATGCGTAAAGCCAGGCAGGATGGTGTCGGTATTTTTATCGGCAATTAAGACTAGTGCGGCTTGCAAGGCGGCTAACAAATCAATGACGAGGTCAATCTCGCCTCTCAGCCACAGCCGAACATCGGTGGCCACTTGGTCATTACGCGAGCGCCCTGTGTGCAGGCGCTTGCCCGCATCGCCCACCAGTTGCGTGAGGCGGGCTTCGATATTCAGGTGGACATCTTCTAAATCTAACTTCCATTCAAACGCCCCCGATTCGACCTCAAACTTGATTTGTGCCATGCCGCGCTCAATGGAGGCGAGATCGTCAGTGGAAATAATTTTTTGCGCAGCCAGCATGTCAGCATGCGCCAGTGAGCCCGCCATGTCGGCTTGCCAGAGGCGCTTGTCAAAAAATACGCTGGCGGTATAGCGCTTCACTAAGTCGCTCATGGGTTCGGAGAAGAGTGCCGACCACGCTTGTGATTTTGTGTCTAATTGGTTCATGGCGTTATTATCCCTGCCTATGAAAGCTCCCCACATTACCATTGCCACGCGCGAGTCAAGACTGGCGCTTTGGCAGGCAAATCACATCAAAGACCTGCTGGAATCGAAAGGCTGTGCGGTCACGCTCTTGGGCATGACAACGCTGGGGGATCAAATTTTGGACAAAACGCTCTCTAAGGTCGGTGGCAAAGGTTTGTTTGTCAAAGAGTTAGAGACTGCGCTGATGGATGGTCGCGCCGATCTGGCTGTGCATTCGCTGAAAGACGTACCGATGGAGTTGCCCGATGGTTTTACCTTGGCCGCTGTGCTAGAGCGCGAAGATCCGCGCGATGCGTTTGTGTCGAATGACTATGCCTCGCTGGCTGAGTTACCGCAAGGAGCAGTCGTGGGCACATCTAGCCTGCGCCGCGCTGTGCTCATTAAGGCTTTGCGGCCTGATGTGCAAATCGAACCGCTACGTGGCAATTTGGATACACGCCTTGGCAAGTTGGATGCGGGCAATTACGCCGCGATCGTGTTAGCTGCTGCGGGACTGAAGCGCTTAGGTTTAGGTAGCCGCATTCGCGCCGTTTTTGAAACCGATCAAATGCTGCCCGCCGCCGCGCAGGGCGCACTGGGACTTGAGATTCGCGCAGATCGAAGTGATCTTTTGGCACTCCTCGCACCAATGATTCACCAGCCGACTCTCTTGGCAGCCTATGCCGAACGGGCGGTGAGCCGTGCGATGGGCGGTAGCTGCTCGATGCCCTTGGCGGCGCACGCCGTCTTTGTAGGTTCTGCGGACGATGCAATGTATCTTCGTGCGGCGTTTGGTGATGAAGCGACGGGCGTGATTAAACGAGCCGAAGGACGAGCGATGGTTAAGACGATTGAACAAGCAGAGTTACTTGGCAAATCGATTGCAGCGCAGTTGCTATGAGAGTGATTGTCACCCGCCCTGAGCCTGAATGCTCTCGTTGGGTTGCAGAAATGACCTCGCAGGACATATCTGCCGTGGCTTTGCCGCTAATTGAGATTGTCAGTATCCCGTTTGCATTCGATGCGCGGCAAAACTACGACGCGTTTGTATTCGTGAGTCGCAGCGCTGTGGACGGATTTTTAAAAGTTGTATCGAAAGATGCTTTGCAGGCCAAGCGCTGCTTGACGTCTGGGCTCGGCACTCGTGCAGCCCTTATCCAGTATGGCTTACAGGCCGATTTAATAGATGCACCTGATGCAGCTTCGACTCAGTTTGATTCCGAAGCGCTGTGGCAGTTATCTAGCAAACGCGATTGGAGCGGCAAGCGCGTGCTTATCGTGCGCGGCGCAAATAACTTGGGCGAACAAGAAGGTCGGCCGTGGTTGGCGGATCAATTGATTGTTGCTGGTGCGATAGTTGATTTTGTTGCTGTTTACGAGCGCCGTTTGCCTGTGCTGCCCGATGCATCACGAGAGATTTTGCAAAATCCGCGAGAGGGTGATGTGTGGCTGTTTAGCAGTAGTCAGTCGATTGAGCACCTTAAGCTGTTGGTGCCCACGCGTGGTTGGAAGACTAGCCGCGCTATTGCCACGCATGAGCGGATTTTTATTTCAGCAATGGGCGCAGGGTTTGGCGAAGTCAAAATCACCCGCCCTGTACTTACCGATGTCTTAGCGACGCTTAAGGCATATTGAGAGGGTATAGCTTGCAGCCGTTGGCTGCGCTAGGGTTTTTGTTGCAACTGGCCAATGCGCTTTGCTCGGCTTCGGTTTGATTGCGAGCGCCCGTTATCGTGTTCCAACTCCAGCCATTGCCCACGTTGCTGTAAGCCAAGGCGCTGTGTGGGCGAGCGCCGCGCAGCGCGAGCGCTTCATCGATGAGCTGCTTGGGGAACGTGGCGAGCGATGCAGGGCGGTTGGCTAGCCAAGCTTGGTTTATGACAAACTCGCGCTGCTCAGTGCTGGGATGTGGACCTTCGTGCCGCACGATCACGGTTGCTGTGCAGTCGCCTTGGCAGCTAGCTGGAAAAGTGATTTGCATCTTGCCAGCTCCCACACTTTTGGCTTCAATGGTCACGCCTTGTGGTGCGCTGATTTGTGTTTGCCAATTCCAATTACCTTGCAGGCCTTGCAGCTCAATGATTTGCGGTACGCCTGGCATCAGCTCGGTGGTGGCAGTGACAGGTAAAACCACAAACGGGTTGGGTGGTGTTTGAAATGACCAGCGTAGGCTTTTTGACACCGCTCCCACGCTAATTTCGGCCTCCACCAGATAACGAGCACCGTATTGCAGGGGACGCTCGGGCATAAAGAACGCTTCGTTTTTGGCAATTCTGGTGTCTGATTTCGACTCCAGCAATCGACCTATGACTGGGGCTGAGTTCTTATCCAACAGCGCAAACTTGGCTACTTTGAGCATTTGCCCCGTCGCGGCATGAATGCTGATGGGCAAGCCGAGCCATTGGCCAGGCCTGTCGGGCGCGGGATCAGGGAGCTCGTTGCGAAAGGCGACTCGTGCCGTCGTCGATTGATCAGCAGGATAGACGCCTAGCCAGTCCGCTGCCACGCGGCCTCGGACAGGGCCTTCGCCCATGACCAGCACGGCATCCGTCGTATCCACTGCCGTGCCTAGCTCCGTCCAAGCAGGATTAAATAGGCCTGAGCGGTGGTACACCGTTGCGATGAGTTGCTCTACCGCCGCAGCCCCCGTATTGCCTTTGTCGCTAAAGACGATTTGCTCGCCAGCACTGTAGGCGTAGCCGAAGCGTTTGGTGCGATCGCCAATGGTGACGCCAATAAATTTGGGATAACCCGCGCGCTCGCGGTGCATTTCGGGTGTGCCATCGGGGGCTAGTTTGCCAAGAATCGAGCGGTCGGTGAGCGCAGATAAATATTGACTGTGCCCAAGTGCCGTTTGGTTTAGCTTCTCGCTCGGGGTCACAGCGCTAAGTCCCATGGCCTGACGATAGCGGCTCAAAGCTTGCACGGCCTCAAGGCCAGTGTCAGCTAGCGCGCCAGTAGCGCAAAAGCTGAAACACAGGGCAAGCCCCGCTGACGTGAAAAATGAAGATGTCATGCGTTAAAAGCGGCGCGGACGGCCTCGATGCGGGCACGATTCACGCCAAAATCTTTGCGCCCAAAGCGACTGGCAGAGCGCACATGAATGACGTGATTGGCCTCATCCATCGCAAACTCAACGTCGTCGGTAAAGCGCAGCACTAGCGTGGTGCATTGCACGTAGAGGTAACGCTGACCCGTATCCAGTTTCTTATGGGTGACGACAGAGGTGCGTGGGAGTGTCGCAACTGCACGCTCTAGCTTTGTCCACGCAGCGGAAGCGTCGCCTGTATAGGCGATAGGAGCAATCTCGGCATAGGTTCGCATCGGATGGGTCGGGTAGAGCGATGCTTGACTTGAAACGCTGTTTTCGGTCTGCGAAGGAGCCTTCAATTTTCCGTCTGTGACACCTAGATTTGTGGGGGTTTTGCCACTAAGCAAACCCCATTGACCTGCCAAGAGCAGTAAACCAGCTAAAAATGCCACGATCAGTAATATGATGCGAATCAACATGATTATTCTCCAAGTTTTTGAAATCAATGAAATTTACCTTGAATTAAAGCGTCCCATAATATAATCTGAAACTTGATGAAATTTAGAGCCCTGTTAGACCGTTACTTGCACCTTGCCATCGGTGGCTTGGCCGCCGCTTTTTGCGCCATGACTATTGTCGCTTGCGGCGGTGCGGCGGGTAGCAGTAGTAGCAATACGCCAGGGCTGACACTGACCTTAATTAATGCTTCAGGCGCAACGGTCACCAATATGGTGGTGGGCACCAGTTATACGTTGGTTGCCACGGCATCGCAAACAGGCGGAGCGGCTACTAATGTGGTGGTGACATTTACGTCAGGTAGCTTAGCAACTTTAACGCCAAGTACGGGGACGGCACTCACCAATAGCTCGGGCGTTGCTACGATGGTGCTGGTGCCAACCACCGCAGGCGCGTCAACGGCCACAGCCAGTGCCACTGTCAACAAAATCACCACAACGGCTGCGACGTCCACTACGGCTGCAACAACGACCACAACCACTGTCGCGGTGACGGGATCCTCCAATTACTCGGTGGCGACGCTTGGCGCATCGGGCACGCCCGCTGTCGTGACACTGAGCGCCTTGACCGCAACCTCGGGCTCGACTTCAGGCACATCGCTCACATCGGGCAGCTCGACAGCCCTCAGCTTGACGGTTTATAGCAATGGTGTCGCGCCGACCACACCCGCTAGCGTTGCTTTTACGACAACTTGCGGGCAGGTCTCGCCTACGCCTGCAACTAGCAATGGCAGTGGGGTCGTCTCCGCGACCTACTCTTCGGTGAATGCAGACGGCAGTTTATGCCAAGGCTCGCCAGCCGGGACAGTGACTGCCACCACGAGTGGGGTGACCAGCCAAGTCTCGATGTATGTGAGTGCGCCCACAACCGGATCCGTGACATTTATTTCTGCATCACCCACGCAAATTTATTTAACTGGGGCGGGTGCAACTTCACAGGCCACTTTGACATTTAAGGCGCTATCCAATACAGGAACGGCGCTTGCGAATTGGCCCGTCGATTTGACATTAACCAGCAATCCAGGCGGCGTCACCTTTGGCACGCAAGGCAATACAGCGCTGGTGGCAGGCACAACCAATGCGTCGGGCTTGGTGACGGTGTCCGTATTTGCGGGCGGAACGCCTGGGGCGGTGACCATTCAGGCAACTTGGAATGCTAATTCAGCGATTTATACGACTTCGAGTGGTTTTTCTGTGGCCTCGGGTCCGCCGCGACAAAGTGCGATGAGCTTGTCTATGACCAACCCGAACATTGAAGGTTGGAATATTGATGGCAGTACAACTCAGTTGACGGTACGAATTTCCGATGCCAATGGCAATGCAGTTCCAAATGGCACAGTGATTAATTTTGTGAGCTCTGGCGGTCAAATTAATAGTACCTGTACGACAGCGCTTGTGGCTACTTTTTCGCAGTGCAGCGTGAATTTTTCAAGTCAAAATCCTCGCCCTACCAATGGGCGAGTCGCTGTATTGGCGTACCTTGAAGGTGTTAAAAACTACACGGATACCAATGCCAATAATCAGTACGACTCTGGGACTGACACGCTCAGCGATCAAGGCGATGCTTACCGTGACGATAACGAAGATGGTGTGTATAACAGTGGGGAGTTTGTTGTGAGTAAAGGCGGAGCGGTGGCTTGCGCAGGTGCGGGCGGGACGACACCGAAGAGGTTGAATACGTGTACAGGGCTACTTCCCACTACGGTGCGTGCCCAGGCCATTATTTTGTTGTCGTCTAATTTACCTTTGGTGACTGCTGTGGCTGGGCAAGCAAGCTTTACTGCGGTTACTGCGCGCGGTTTTAGTTTTACTTTAAATGGAACTGTGCGGACTTTATTGCCTATGCCGTCTAGCACATCGATTTCAATTACATCTTCAGTGACGGGTTGCACGGTAGGAACGATATCGCCTAGTGCTGTGCAATATGTCGTTGGTGGCACCGATCCAGCGGCCAATATAGGGTCTGTGCACACGGTCACCTTGACTGGCACGGCAGCTGCTGGCGTTACACCCGCTGTCACTTGCAACGGCGCTGTCTTAACAATTAATACGACAGCCCCCTCGGGTCAGCAAGGTTCTGCCACGGTTACCGTCCCCTAATGCGACAATCCCCACTTTGAAAATTTAGGAGTTAGTGGTGGCAGGTCATTCCAAGTGGGCGAACATACAGCACCGTAAAGGGCGGCAAGACGAAAAGCGACAAAAGATTTGGACGCGTGTGGTGCGTGAAATCATGGTTGCCGCTCGCGTGGGCGGCGGCGATCCATCTGCCAATCCGCGTCTTCGCTTGGCGATAGAGAAGGCCAAAGCATCCAATATGCCGATTGATACCGTCAAGCGCAATATTGACAAAGCCACGGGCAATTTGGAAGGCGTGCAATATGAAGAAATCCGCTATGAAGGCTATGGCATTGGCGGCGCGGCGATTATTGTGGACACCATGACAGACAACAAGGTGCGTACGGTGGCGGAGGTGCGCCATGCGTTCTCTAAGCACGGCGGGAACATGGGAACCGAGGGCTCGGTTGCGTTTCAGTTTAAGCACGTGGGGCAAATGATTTTTGCGCCTGGCACAGATGAAGAAAAACTGATGGATGCAGCACTGGATGCGGGGGCAGAGGACATCATCACAAGTGACGATGGTGCGATTGAGGTGCTCACAGCGCCGCTAGATTTTGAGGTCATCAAGCTTGCGCTAGAGGCACTTGGCTTTAAGAGCGAGATTGCAGAGGTCACGATGCGTGCGGATAACGCGATTGACATGTCGGAGTTAGACGCTGGCAAGATGCAAAAGTTACTGGACGTTTTGGAAGACTTGGATGATGTGCAAAATGTCTTTCACAATGCGGTTTTTTAAACAGTTTTATTTATGAATATATTAGTAATTGGGGGTGGTGGACGTGAACACGCCTTGGCCTGGAAATTGGCGCAATCACCGCGTGTGCAAATGGTGTATGTGGCGCCTGGCAATGGCGGCACTGCGCTAGACAAGCGCCTGCAAAACCTCCCTATCACAGACGTACAAGCACTAGCCGAGTGGGCGCTCGAACAAAAAATTAACCTTACCGTAGTCGGCCCAGAAGCCCCATTGGCTGCGGGTGTGGTCGATTTATTTAGAAGCAAAGGCCTGCGTATTTTTGGCCCCACGCAAGCGGCCGCGCAGCTTGAATCGTCCAAGGCGTTTAGCAAAGCGTTTATGGCACGGCACAACATTCCGACGGCACATTACGATGTATTTACGGATGCAACTGTCGCCGCTGCGCACGCTTATGTTGACACGCACGGCGCACCCATTGTGGTGAAGGCTGATGGCTTGGCTGCTGGCAAGGGCGTGGTCGTAGCGATGACGTTGGCCGAGGCGCACAATGCCGTGGACACCATGATTGGCGTGGGCTCTGAGGTGGGATCACGTATCGTGATTGAAGAATTTTTAGTAGGTGAAGAGGCCAGTTTTATCGTGCTGTGCGATGGCAAAAATGTGACGGCATTGGCCACATCGCAAGACCATAAGCGTATTGGGGATGGCGACACGGGTCCGAACACGGGCGGCATGGGTGCGTATTCACCTGCGCCTGTAGTCACGCCCGACATCCATGCGCGTGCGCTTCGTGAGGTCATTTCCCCCACCATCAAAGGGATGGCGGCAGATGGCATTGTGTACACAGGCTTTTTGTATGCGGGTTTGATGATTGGCAAAGATGCGAGTAGTAAGACCACCATCAAAACCTTAGAGTTCAATTGCCGTTTGGGGGATCCCGAAACGCAGCCTATTTTGATGCGCCTCAAATCTGATTTGGTGGGCGTGCTGCTTGCTGCCACAGACGAACGCTTAGATACGGTCGAGTTGGACTGGGATAGGCGCACGGCGCTGGGGGTTGTGATGGCCGCGCATGGCTATCCAGCAACGCCGCGCACAGGCGATGCCATTACTGACTTGCCCCCGCTGCCCACGGACGGCGAGGTACAAATCTTTCATGCTGGCACAAAACAGAGCGAATCGGGTGAGCTTGTGAGTACGGGCGGGCGCATTCTTTGTGTCACAGCGCTCGCGCAAACGGTCAAAGCGGCGCAAATGCATGCGTATGCCGTTGTCGATCAAATAAAAATTGAGGGTTCGCAGCACCGTACAGACATTGGTCACCGAGCGGTGATTGGCTAAAAGCCTGATGGATACTGGCTTGCCAAGCAACATCATTCGTTTTAAAGGTAATGTGCTCGCACGCTGGGTACTTGCGCTGTTTGGCTGGCATGTGCTCTTTGATGGTGTTCCCGGCAACAAGGGCGTCATCGCGGTGTATCCACACACCTCGAACTGGGATTTTCCGTTGGGAATTTTGGCGAAATGGGCGGTTGGCATTCCGATTCGTTTCTGGGGCAAAGACAGTCTGTTTAATGTGCCATTGTTTGGTCATTGGATGCGTTATGTGGGCGGTATTCCCGTCGATCGAACGTCTAAGCACGGCTTGATTCCGAGCACCGTGGCGCAGATGCAAGCGACACCGCCAGAGGGTTTGTTTTGGTTGGCGCTTGCACCTGAGGGCACTCGAAAAAAAATCCCTGGCTGGCGTAGTGGCTTTTATCGTGTAGCGGTAGCGGCGGGTGTACCGCTATGTATTGCCTACTTTGACTACCCGCGTCGGACGGTGGGAGTCGATTATTTTTTTATGCCCACGGGTGACGAGGCGCTAGATATGGCGCATATTGCTAAAGTGCTAGAAGGTCATATCGGGCGCAAGCCCAAAAACATGTCGCCTATTCGCTTGTTGGATGCAGCTGTTTTGCGAGATAAATCTTTGATCGTGTCATGAATTCAAATTACTTCACAGGTTTGCAGCAGCGCATCGAGGATGCTTTATCGGCTATTGATGGCAAGGCATTTGTGCGGGACGAGTGGAAGAAAGACGCGCATGAACCGCTACAAGGTTTTGGCACGACTTGCATCTTGGAGGGTGGCGATGTGTTTGAGCGTGCAGGCGTTGGCTTTTCTTGTGTGAGCGGCGCAAAGCTACCACCATCTGCCACGCAGCATCGACCCGAATTGCAAGGCGCACCGTTTGACGCGATGGGCGTGTCTTTGGTTGTGCACCCCCGCAATCCGCATGTGCCAACCGTTCATATGAATGTGCGGATGTTGACTGCCAAGCCTGATGGGCTAAGCCCTGTGAGCTGGTTTGGTGGCGGCATGGATTTGACACCGTACTATGGCGATCGGGACGATGCGGTGCATTTTCATCAGACGTGTAGTGATGCGCTTGCGCCGTTTGGTGATGATAAATATCCGAGATTTAAACAGTGGTGCGACGAGTATTTTGTGCTCAAGCACCGTGTGAGCGAAGCCACGGGCAAGCCCGAACAACGCGGCATTGGTGGCGTATTCTTTGATGATTTTTCTGAGTTGGGTGCTGACAGCCATCTGCTGATGCAAGCCGTTGGCGATGCATTTTTGCCTGCCTACATGCCTATCGTGCAGCGGCGTATGGATACGCCTTACGGCGAGCGCGAGCGGGCGTTTCAGCTCTATCGCCGTGGTCGCTACGCCGAGTTCAATTTGGTGTGGGATCGTGGTACGCATTTTGGTCTCCAGTCAGGCGGGCGCACCGAGTCCATTTTGATGTCCATGCCGCCGCTGGCTTCGTGGGCGTATCAGTACAAACCAGAGGCTGACTCGCGCGAGGCTGCCCTGTATACTGAATTTTTACCTATTCAAGATTGGCTTGCGATATGACCACCAAACCCAACGACGCGCACCTGAACATCGGTATCTACGGCGGCGCATTCGATCCTCCGCATCGCGCCCACATCAATCTTGCTGAATCAGCGCTGGCGCAGTTTAAGTTCGACGAAATGCATGTCATTCCCACGGGCGACGCCGTGCACAAACGTCGTCATCTCAGCCTCGCCGTCCACCGCATTGCCATGACCAAGTTAGCGTTTCATGGTGTCGCTAAAACAGTGATTGACGAGCGCGAAGTCAATCGGGGCGGAGCCTCCTACACGATTGATACCTTGCTGGAGCTGCGAGCCTTGTACCCAAAGTCCAAGTTCACGCTCATCATTGGGCAAGATCAATTGATGGTGTTTCATACGTGGCATCGCTATGAGGAGATCTTAAAACTGGCAACGCTGGCCGTTGTTGTCCGTAGTGGCGGTGCTGCTGCAAGTGCTGCCGAAGCCGCAAGCCCTATTCCGCACACGGTCATTAGTTTTGTGCCAAGGCTAGTCAGCTCAAGCGATATTAGGCAGATGATTCGTACCAAAGAATTGGATTCTGCTTTTGCGACGAAAATGAAGCCATCGGTTCTCGCCTACATCCACGAGCATTCGCTCTACCTTGGCAATCCTTAACTTCAGACCTCAAAAAATAATGGCTACTACTAAAAAACCTGCTTCATCCAAAAAAATAGTCGAAGAATTTGTTCCCGTGCCAAAAGCACCGCATTCACCCATGCGCGTGGCGATGGACAAAAAAGATGTGCAGAAATTGCAGCGCGTGATTGTGGATGCACTTGAGGACGTGAAGGCTGCTGACATTCAAGTCTTTGACACCGAAGACCAAACCGCGCTGTTTGAGCGCGTCATGGTAGCGAGCGGTACCTCTAATCGCCAAACCAGAGCTTTGGCCGCCAGCGTGCGCGATGCTGTGCGCGAAGCAGGTTTTGACAAGCCGCGCATTGAGGGCGAAGACAACGGCGAATGGATCATCGTCGACTGCCACGCCATCGTCGTGCACGTGATGCAACCTGCGATTCGCCAGTACTACCACTTAGAAGATTTGTGGGGCGAGAAGCCCGTTCGCATGAAGTTTGGTGCGCCCAAGCCTGTGGCGGTGGTGAAGGAAGTGAAAGAGAAGAAGCCGAAAGCCGACAAAAAACCAGCCGCTAAAAAATCAGCGCCAGCAAGCGCTGGCAAGGTGCGCGGCTTCTCGGGTCGCCCGCCTGCAAAGAAGGTTGCGGCTAAAAAAATAGCGGTAAAGAAGACCCCCGCTAAAAAGACTGTCGCTAAAAAGGCATGAAGTTAGTCATCGTGGCAGTCGGGCAAAAAATGCCTGATTGGGCACAAACGGCTGTGGACGATTACGCCAAGCGTTTTACCAACGACTTACGCCTTGAGATTAAAACCGTTAAGACTGAAACCCGTACTGGGCAAGGCTTAGAGGCCATCTTCAAAGCCGAGCGCACACGCATTGAAGCCGTGCTGCAAACACTCCGTAACCCCAGAGTTGTTGTTCTGGACGAGAGGGGTAGCCATCTCACCACCATGCAACTGGCTGCAAAAATCAAAGATTGGCAGCTTGGCGGCGACGACGTAGCACTGATTTTGGGCGGCCCCGATGGGCTAGAGCCTGCGTTCAAAAAAGCTGCACATGAGCGCATCAAACTATCTGACCTCACGCTACCTCATGCGATGGCTCGGGTGCTGTTGACCGAGGCGTTGTACCGCGCTTGGTCGGTCAACGCGGGGCATCCTTATCATCGGGAGTGACTATGAAGAGACATTTCATCTATCTTGCCTCCCAAAGCCCACGCCGCGCTGAACTGCTGGCGCAGCTGGGTGTGAGCCATCGTTTGCTGTTGGCAGATGAGACGGAAGATGCTGAGAGCTTGGAGGAGATTCGCGGCAAAGAAGCGCCAGCCACCTATGTGCACCGCGTGACAAAGCTCAAGCTAGAGGCGGCAGTCGAGCGAGCCAAGCGCCGTAATCTTTGGGATGCTTTAGATACGCCGCCTATTTTGTGCGCAGATACAACCGTCGCCATGGGGCGAATGATTCTTGGCAAGCCAGATGGAGAAAGGGCTGCGAAGCAGATGCTTAGTGCACTATCTGGCAAAACGCACCGTGTGCTCACCAGCGTCGGCGTGGCTTGGCGGGTAGGCAAGCAAGTCAAAACGGGCTTTGTCCTGTCAGATTCACGTGTGACGTTTGCACGCCTTTCTAAAGCCGATATAGCGGTATACATTGCCACAGGCGAGCCTTTTGGCAAAGCAGGTAGCTACGGTGTGCAAGGCAAGGCGGCGGCGTTTATTTCCAACATTGCGGGCAGCTATAGCGGCATCATGGGATTGCCGCTGCATGAGACGGCGTGTTTACTTCGGGAGGCGAAAATTCTATGAGCTTCGCACTTTGCCGTATTCCGATTTTGACCTATCACCAAATCGACCACATCCCTCCTAAGCGAGACGGGGCGGGCGTTCGCACGCCATACCGTAGTTTGATTGTGTCCCCTAGCAGCTTTGGGAGGCAGATGTGGTTACTTAAAACCCTGGGTTATCGCGGCGTGAATATGAGTGAGGTTATGCAGTATTTGCGCGGTGAAAAAACTATAGCCCAGCACGGCAAGGTGGTCGGCATCACATTTGATGACGGTTATCACAACAACTTAGCGCATGCACAGCCTGTGCTGGCGCGGTATGGTTTTTCATCGACTTGCTATGCGGTGAGTGATATGTCTGGCGGATCGAATACATGGGATGCACAGAAGGGCATAGGCGCGAAGCGATTGATGACAGCGCTTGAGCTGCACGAGTGGATCACTGGTGGGCAAGAGATTGGTTCACACACGCAGCATCATGTCAATTTGCTAGAGAGTGAATCTGCAATCGCTCAGGCTGAAATTGCTGCTTCAAAAGCACAGCTAGAAGCCTTAACTGGCGTGGCTTGCAGGCACTTTTGCTATCCTTATGGTTACTTCAATGCCAGTCATGCTGCGATGGCACGCGCGGCGGGATATGACAGCGCAACCACCACGCTACATGGCGTAGCCGCTAGTCGTGATAGCGCGTTCGAACTGCCACGGCTTGGCGTGCTCAAGAACACTTCTCTCTTCAAACTGTGGCGAATGATCGCGACATGAAGCCCATCCGCGTTGCCAACTTCAATCGTCACTTTTCGCGCAGAGCAGGGGGGGCAGAGAGCTACGCCGTCTCGTTAGTGGAAGGGCTTGCGAGCCGCTGCTTGGCAGATGGCTCGCCCGAGTTTGACGTGCATGTGTGGTCGCAAACCCTGGCGCACAGCAATCCAAACGTCACGTATCACAAGGTACCTGGACCACTGACGCATCCACGCTGGATCAATCAGTTGTTGTTTGCGGCTTACACGTGGTGGAAGACCAAATCAGGCTTTGACATCATTCATTCACACGAAAACACATGGCATGGCCACGTGCAAACCGTTCAGGTGCGCCCGATACGTTTTCATTTGCTAGAAGGGCGTGCAGGATGGCGTTTGTGGCTTCGCTGGGCGAGGATTGCAACCAGTCCACGCCTAGCGTTTTATGTGTGGCTAGAGGGCGCGCGGATGAAGGCGCTGCCCGCTCGCGTGCATGTGGCGGGCTCGCAGCTATTGAAGAATCAAATGCTGGTGGCCTACCCACATTTAGATGCCAATATCCCCATCATCTTGCCAGGTGTGGGTGCGCCCAATATGGCATTGAATAAGGCTGCAGCCCTTGTGCAGCTTGGCTTGCCAGTCAACGTCACGGTTGATACGCCGCTCATTTTGTTTGTCGGTAACGACTATGCCCGCAAGGGGCTGCCTGCACTACTTGCCAGTTTGGCACTCGTGCAGGGCAATCAGGATGTGGCTTCGCGGGCACATTTATTGGTTGTTGGCAACGCCGCGCAAATTCCTAAATTTCAATTGATGGCAGCCGAGCACGGCATCGCCGAGTCTGTGCATTTTGTTGGACCGCAAAGTGATATGTCGCTGGTCTATCGTGCCGCGAGCATGATGGTGCATCCTACGTTAGAGGATGGCTTTGCCATGGTCGTGCTAGAGGCCATGTCGTATGGCTTGCCGATTGTGGTGAGCAGCCAGCGTTACTGCGGTATTAGTCAATTTTTGCAGCATGGCGAGGGTGCGCTGGTATTAGATGACCCGCATGATGAAGCGGCAATAGCTGCTGCCATCAGCCGTGTGCTGGGCGAGCCAGCTTTGCGCAAAACCTTATCCGATGCGGGTTTGCGCTTTGCCGCGCAGTATTCGTGGGATGCCGTGGTGGATGCTTATGTCCGTATTTATTCTGATGTGCTGGGCTCCGCAATCCCGCCCACCACGTTGCTAAATCCGCCGTCCACATAGGTAATTTCGGCGCTTACGCCTGCCGCCAAATCAGACAGCAAAAACGCGGCGACGTTGCCCACATCTTCAATCGTCACGTTGCGGCGAATCGGTGAGGTTTCAGCGACCACACTCAAAATCTTGCCAAAGCCTTTGATGCCACTGGCCGCCAATGTTTTGATAGGACCCGCACTAATGCCATTGACGCGCATGCCCTTGGGGCCGAGTGACTCCGCCAAGTAGCGAACCGATGCCTCTAGCGAAGCCTTTGCAAGCCCCATGGTGTTGTAGTTAGGAACGACGCGTTCAGCGCCCAAGTAGGTGAGCGTGAGTAGCGCAGATTTAGGATTCAAGTACGGCAACGCCGCCTTGGCCATGCCTGGGAAGCTGTAGGCGCTGATATCGTGCGCAATCTTGAAACCTTCGCGGGATAAGCCTTCCAAGAAATCGCCCGAAATGGATTCGCGTGTGGCGAAACCGATGGCGTGAACAAAGCCATCAAACATCGGCCACGTCTTAGCGAGATCAGTAAACATTTGACCGATTTGCTCGTCACTACCCACATCGCAATCAAAAATCAGTTTGGAGTCAAAATCTGCGGCAAACTCGGTGATGCGGTCTTTGAAGCGTTCGCCTACATAGCTAAACGCCAGTTCCGCGCCTTGCGCATGGCAAGCTTTGGCAATGCCATACGCAATAGAGCGGTTGGACAGTACACCTGTGATGAGTAATTTTTTGCCTGTAAGGAAGCCTGTGTTGCCCATGATGAACCTATTTGAAAATGTAAAAAAGCGATTCTCGCATGGCATAAGCAGCGAAATTCGCGATCTGCAAAACAATTGGCAGTGGTCGTATCTACCGCCGATGATGATTTACTTTGCCGCAGGCATCCAAGGCTTCTCAGCGATTGCAGGCACATTTTTTGTGAAAGAGCATCTCGATTTATCGGCTGAATTTTTGGCAAGCCTTGCGTTTTGGGGAGCCATGCCCTACGTCATCAAAATGCCAATAGGTCATGTCGTCGATTTGCTGTGGCGTTTTAAAAGCTGGCTGGTGTACGTGGGCGGACTGTTGATGGCAGCTAGCTTTTTGATCTTTGTAGGCTTAATTGGCAATCTTGCCGCCATGACCGTGTACGCCAGCACGCAAACGTGGTTTGTCATTGCCACGCTTTTGCTGCCCATGGGCTATGTCTTGCAAGACGTGGTGGCTGATGCGATGACGGTGGAAGCCGTGCCGACTTATGACGCCCTCGGCCAGCCCTTATCCGACGTGGCTTTGCATGCGATGCATACGACGATGCAAACTTTAGGACGGATTGCGGTGATGAGCGGTGCGCTTTTGACGGCTGTGTTCAATATCTGGTTGTTCTCGGGCGTGGAAACACTCACGCAAGTTGAAAAATCGACGCTTTATTTGCGTGTGTATGAAGGCTCGCTGGCGATTCCACTCATCTCGGTGCTTGGCATTTGGCTGTGGCATTGGATGCAAAAGCAGGCGGAAATCCGCAGTGTCACCACGACCACGCCCAATTGGACGCTTCTCATCGGCAGTGCCATCTTTATCGCATTTACGGTGGGCATGGGCTTACTACCTTGGCGCTGGGTACAACAATTTGGGCAAGAGCTTGTCTTTATCGGCTCGCTGTCGATTTTAATTTTTTTGATTCGCAATCTCACGACCGATTTGCCGCGTGAGGCCAAGCAAGTGCTGTGGGCAACCGCCATCGTTATTTTTATGTTCCGTGCTGTACCTAGTGCGGGCGAAGGGGTCACGTGGTGGGCGATTGATGTGCTGGGCTACGACCAGCACTTTCAAGCGGTGTTGTCGTTCATTAGCTACGCACTCACGCTGGCGGGTTTGTTTGCCCTGCGTGGTTGGGTGGCTAATCGGTCGGTGGCTTCTACGGTGGTGTGGTTGTCAGTCGCGCAGTTTGTGATTGCGTTGCCTAATATCGGCATGAGCATGGGTTTGCATGAGTGGACGGCACGAATGACGGGTGGCGTGGTGGATGCTAGATTTATTGGTATTGCCGATACGGCACTCGAATCACCACTCGCACAAATCGCCATGATTCCTATGTTGGCATGGATTGCGCAAACCGCACCGCCGCATCTCAAAGCCACGTACTTTGCGGTGATGGCGTCGTTTACCAATCTTGCTTTGTCTGCCGCCCAGCTAGGTACCAAGTATTTGAATCAAATTTTTGTATTGGCGCGCGAGGTACGCGATCCCGTGACCCAACAACTCACGACTGCAGCCAATTACGCTGACCTCACGCCCACGCTGATTTGGGTGGCGTGCTTGGGGTTAGTGATTCCGCTTGCGACGATTGCTCTGGTGCGACTAAGAGGGCTGCGTAGCGTATAATCTGATGCATCAACCAATAAGGCAAGCAGGGCGGATACCAACCGCCCTTTTTTTCGTTCATTTTTTATGCAAACCATCATCGAGCAAACCGTTAAAGGACTGGGCCTAGACCTCGTCGAAATCACGCGTTCTGCTGGCGGTTTGCTTCGAGTCACGATTGAATTGCCGCATGCCGTGGGCGATGCAGAGCAGTATGTGCAAGTGGAAGATTGCGAGCGCGTGACGCGGCAACTCCAGTATGTGCTGGAGGTCGAAGGTGTGGATTACTCGCGACTAGAGGTGTCTAGCCCTGGAATTGATCGCTTGCTGCGGCACGAAATGGATTTAGCTCGGTTTGTGGGCGAGGTAATTGATATCACGCTAAAGATGCCGATTGGGCAAGCTGGGCAGGTGTCCGAACAAGGGATTACGGTGAGTCGCAGGAAGTTTCGCGGCACCTTAGAGAAAACGGCTGCGGCTTGGCAAATTGTGTGGCGAGACGAGCCAAAGCCACTGAAGCCAGGTGCCAAAGTGAGTCAGAAAAAAATTGATGCCGCAACGCAAAACGCGCTGGGGTTTGAGTGGTCTGAAATTCGTGAGGCGCGCTTGGCACCCATCGTGAATTTCAAAGGCCGCGGGTAGTTGTCGTCAACAGAATTATTTTTAAGTAGAGAGGTCATCATGGAAGCAGTCGTTAAAAAACCTGTGAAGCGTGTGTCGAAGAAAAAAGCGTTAGAGATTGCAGAGGCCGCCAAGCCGACGCATAACCGCGAAATGCTGATGTTGGTTGATGCCATTTCTCGCGAAAAAAATGTCGAAGCAGACATTGTGTACGGTGCTGTCGAAGCAGCCTTGGCGCAAGCGACGGCGAAGTTCTACGAAGGCGAAGTTGATATTCGCGTGCAAATTGACCGTGATACAGGTAACTATGACACCTTCCGCCGTTGGTTGGTGGTGCCTGATAGCGCAGGTTTGCAAAACCCAGATGCCGAAGAGCTGTTATCCGAAGCGCAAGAGCAGTTGGCGGATTTAGAAGAAGGTGATTACATTGAGAAGCCGATTGAGTCTTTGCCGATTGGGCGTATTGGTGCGATGACGGCTAAGCAAGTTATTCTGCAAAAAATCCGTGATGCTGAGCGCGAAATGGTGCTCGCAGACTTCATGGCTCGCGGTGAGAAAATTTTGGTTGGTACCGTCAAGCGTTTAGACAAAGGCGACATCATTGTGGAGAGCGGCCGTGTCGAAGGACGCTTGCGTCGCAACGATTTGATTCCAAAGGAAAACTTGCGTTCGGGTGATCGCGTGCGTGCCATGATTATGAAAGTCGATACCACCTTGCGTGGTGCGCAAATTGTGCTGTCACGTACCAGTCCTGAGTTCATGATGGAGCTCTTTAAGAACGAAGTGCCTGAAATTGAACAAGGTTTGTTGGACATCAAATCTTGTGCGCGTGACCCAGGTTCTCGTGCCAAGATTGCTGTGCACACCGAAGACAAACGCATTGACCCTATTGGGACATGCGTCGGTGTACGCGGTAGCCGCGTCACTGCCGTGACAACTGAGCTGGCAGGCGAGCGCGTCGACATTGTGCTGTGGAGCGAAGACCCCGCACAGTTTGTGATTGGTGCATTGGCGCCTGCGAATGTGTCATCGATTGTGGTGGACGAAGAGCGTCACGCGATGGATGTGGTGGTAGACGAAGAGAACCTTGCTATTGCGATTGGTCGCGGTGGACAAAACGTGCGTTTAGCAGCAGAGCTCACAGGTTGGCGCATCAACATCATGGACGCAGCCGAATCGGCGCAAAAACAAGCTGACGAGTTATCGGTGACGCGCAAGCTATTCATGGAGAAACTCGACGTTGACCAAGAAGTTGCAGACATTTTGATTGCCGAAGGCTTCAACACTTTGGAAGAAGTGGCCTATGTACCGATCCAAGAGATGCTTGAGATCGAAAGTTTTGACGAAGACACCGTGACTGAACTGCGCACGCGTGCTAAAGATGCGCTCTTGACGTTAGAGATTGCTAACGAAGAAGGTGTTGAGGAGGCGTCGCAAGACTTGCTCGACCTAGAAGGCATGACCTCGACGTTGGTGGGTAAGTTGTCAGAAGGCAACGTTCATACCCGTGACGATTTGGCTGACCTAGCTGTGGATGAGTTGCAAGAATTGACTGGACTCGATGAAGATGCCGCGAAGGCATTGATTATTAAAGCACGCGCACATTGGTTCGCGGCTCAAACATGATGGAGACCCAGAAACTATGTCCACGACTACAGTCGCCGAGTTCGCAACCGAGCTCAAAAAAACAACCGATACCCTGCTAGAGCAACTAAGCAGTGCGGGTGTTAGCAAATCTAGCAGCAGTGATGTGCTGACGGATGCTGACAAACAAAAATTGCTAGGATTTTTGCAGTCCAGCCATGGCACAGCCACGGGTGAGCGTAAAAAAATCTCCCTTGTAAAAAAATCGACCAGCGAAATTAAGCAGGCTGATAGCACAGGTAAGGCGCGCACCATTCAGGTTGAAGTACGTAAAAAACGTACCTTTATTCAGCGTGACGATGCAGACGCTGCATCCACGGTGCAGCCTGCGGCGCCAGTCGCCCCCGCCCCACATGTGCTTGATGATGCAGAGCTTGCTAAGCGTGAGCAAGAAGCGATGCGTCAGGCAGAGCTACTTCGTCGTCAAGAGGAAGAGTTAGCTGAGCGCAGGCGTGAGCGCGAAGCCAAAGAGGTCGCAAGAGCGGCACAAGCTGCGGCCGAGATGGCGCTGGCGGAGAAGCCTGCGGATGCTGTGCACAGTGCCGTAGAAGTGAAGGCGGAAACGCCGAAGAAAAGAACGATTGGCAAGATCATTCCCGAGCAAGCACCGGCTAAGCCTGCGCCAGCACCAGTTGCAGCGGCAGTTATTCCTGTGGTTGTTGCCATACCTGCAGGTCCAACGCCAGCTGAATTAGCTGCGCAACAGGAAACAGATGATGCGGCGAAAGCGGTTGATTTAAAAGACCGTCGTCAAAAGGCGATGGATGAAGCTAATGCGATTCGCGCCATGATGAGTGCCCCGAGTCGGGGTGTGATGGTTGCCAAAAAACCAGAACCAGTCAAAAAACCTGAAGTCGCCAAAGGCACGCTGCATAAGCCTGCCGTTGGGACGGGTGTGAAGCCTAAGGTGGGCGAGAAACCTGCAACGACGACAACGGACGCAAAAGGCGGCAAAAAGGAAGTTAAATCCGAAAAACTGTCGTCCACTTGGACGGACGAGCAAAAGAAAAAAGCAGCCCTCAAAACCCGCGGCGATAGCTCGGGTGGCGTGGGGCGTGGCTCCTGGCGCGGTGGTCCGCGTGGTAAGCGCAAGGGCGATGATCGTGAGGAGCAAGTACCGCAAGAGCCAGTAGAAGCTCGCGTCATTGAAGTGCATGTGCCAGAAACCATTACGGTTGCTGACCTCGCACACAAGATGGCGGTCAAGGCTTCGGAGGTCATTAAGCACCTCATGAAGCTTGGCCAAATGGTCACAATTAATCAGCCGCTTGACCAAGACACGGCGATGATCGTGGTCGAAGAAATGGGGCACAAAGCGGTGGTTGCTGCGCTGGATGACCCGGAAGCGTTTACCGAAGAAGAAGTGCTTGCGTCTTCGTCCGAAATGTTGCCGCGTGCGCCTGTGGTGACCGTCATGGGTCACGTTGACCATGGCAAGACATCGCTTTTAGATTACATCCGTACGGCCAAAGTGGCAGCGGGCGAAGCAGGCGGCATTACGCAGCACATTGGTGCGTATCACGTCAACACGCCGCGTGGCATGATCACGTTCTTAGATACGCCTGGTCACGAAGCCTTTACGGCGATGCGTGCACGCGGTGCTAAGGCAACCGATATCGTGATTTTGGTGGTGGCGGCCGATGATGGCGTGATGCCGCAAACTAAAGAAGCGATCAAGCACGCCAAGGCGGCGGGGGTTCCAATTGTGGTGGCGATTAACAAGATCGACAAGCCAGGTGCTAGCCCTGACCGTGTTCAAAACGAATTGATTGCTGAAGAAGTGGTGCCAGAAGCATTTGGTGGCGACTCTCCGTTCATGCAAGTTTCGGCTCGCACGGGGCAAGGCATTGACGAGCTCTTAGAACAAGTTCTTTTGCAAGCTGAGATTTTGGAGCTACGCGCGCCAGTTGAAGCCATGGCCAAAGGATTGATCGTGGAAGCTAGGCTAGATAAAGGCCGTGGCCCTGTGGCGACGGTGTTGATTCAATCAGGCACACTCAAAGCGGGCGATGTGGTACTCGCGGGCTCTTGCATGGGGCGCGTACGTGCCATGTTGGACGAAAACGGCAAGCCTATCAAATCGGCTGGCCCCTCGATTCCTGTCGAAATTCAAGGATTGACTGAAGTTGCGATGGCGGGTGATGATTTCATGGTGATGGCGGACGAGCGCCGAGCCCGTGAAATTGCAAACTACCGTTCTGGCAAGTTCCGTGACACCAAATTGGCGAAGCAGCAAGCGGCCAAGCTGGAGAACATGTTTACCGATATGGCGGCTGGCGACGTGCAAATGTTGCCCATCATCATCAAGGCCGATGTGCAAGGTTCGCAAGAAGCGCTGGGGCAGTCACTGCTCAAGCTGTCGACCGACGAGGTCAAGGTGCAGATCGTGTATGCAGGCGTAGGCGGTATCAGCGAGAGCGATGTCAACTTGGCGATTGCGTCTAAAGCGGTGGTGATTGGTTTCAACACACGCGCTGACGCACAAGCACGCAAACATGCCGAGCACAACGGTGTGGATATTCGTTACTACAACATCATTTATGACGCTGTGGACGAACTGAAAGCAGCGATGTCTGGCATGCTCGCACCTGAAAAACGTGAAGAGATCATTGGCTCTGCCGAAATCAGGCAAGTGTTTAAGGCCAGCAAGGTCGGATCGATTGCGGGTTGTATGGTGCTCACAGGCATCGTGCGGCGCACAGCACGCCTTCGTTTGCTACGCAACAATACCGTCATTTATACGGGCGAGCTCGAATCGCTCAAGCGTTTCAAAGACGATGCAAAAGAAGTCAAAGAAAGCTTCGAATGCGGCTTGAACATCAAGGGCTACAACGACATTGAAGTCGGCGATGTGCTTGAGTTCTTTGAGATTCGTGACGTGGCGCGGACGCTTTAATTTAACGCTATTTGATGAAAAAACAGTCGTCCATCCCTAATCGTAGTTTGCGCGTCGCCGACCAAATCCAGCGTGATTTGGGCGAGTTGATTGCGCGCGAGGTGAAAGATCCTCGCGTAGGGATGGTCACGATTACAGGCGTGGACGTCACGCCCGATTACGCACATGCGAAAGTTTTTTTTAGTCAGTTAATGGGCGATAAAGATTTATGTCTTGAGGGATTGAATAAATCGGCAGGTTATTTGCGCTCACTGTTGTTTAAACGCTTGATGATTCATACAGTGCCGACACTGCATTTTGAATATGACCGCACGACGGAGACGGCTGCGGATATGAATGCATTGATTGCAAAAGCGCTGTCGACGCAAGCCAAGGAAGATTAGTTTGAGCATTGATGAGGCTAAAGCGGAACGCCCAGCAAGAGTCAAAATTGTGCGTCGTCCCTTGCATGGTGTGCTGCTGCTAGATAAGCCGTTGCATCTATCGAGTAACGATGCACTGCAAAAAGTGAAGTGGCTTTTGCGTGGGGAGAAAGCGGGGCATACAGGCACGCTCGATCCATTGGCCACAGGTGTGCTGCCGATTTGTTTTGGTGCAGCAACGAAGTTTTCTCATATTCATTTGGATGCGGTGAAGAGCTATGTGGCGACATTGAAATTGGGCGTGAAAACAAGTTCAGGCGATGCGGAAGGTAGTGTCATAAAGGTGTGTGAGGTAAATGCAGACGCAGCCTCGCAGGCCATTCTGGATAAGGCTTGCAGGCAGTTTACAGGGACGATTTCGCAAGTGCCGCCCATGACAAGTGCCTTGAAGAAAGATGGCAAGCCGCTCTATGAGTTAGCGCGGCAAGGGATTGAGGTAGAGCGGGCAGCGCGCGAGGTGGTCATTCACAAGCTTGTCATCGAACGATTGGACGATGACTTGTTACGGTTAACGGTGACTTGTAGCAAGGGCACGTATATCCGAACCTTGGGTGAGGATATTGGCGAAGTGCTGGGTTGCGGTGGTCATTTGACAAGTTTGCGGCGTACGGCAACAGGGGATTTTGGGATTGACAAAGCAGTGACATTGGCACAGCTAGAAGCCTTATCTGATAAGGCTCGCGAGACCTATTTATTGCCAGTCGATGTGATGCTCGCAGGCTATGACAGAGTTGATTTGGATGATGAAAATGCAGGTCGTTTTTTAAGCGGCGTGCGGCGTAGGACGGAATTGAAGGATAACGAGTTTGTGGCAGTTTATGGTCCCAAAGCACAGCTTTTGGGTTCGGCGCACATCAAGGCGGGGGAGTTGATTCCGACCCGCTTGCTCAGTCCTTTGGATATTGGGCAAATACAACAGATTTTTTAAAGTAAGAGAGAAGAAACCATGCGACAACAAATTAGAAACATCGCCATCATTGCGCACGTTGACCACGGAAAAACCACGATGGTTGACCAGTTGCTACGTCAGTCTGGCACTTTTGCCGAGCACGAAAAAGTGGTCGATACCGTGATGGACAACAACGCCATCGAGCGCGAGCGTGGCATTACCATCCTCGCCAAAAACTGCGCGGTGAGCTGGGAAGGTACGCATATCAACATCGTCGATACCCCAGGACATGCGGACTTTGGCGGCGAAGTCGAGCGAGCGCTCTCGATGGTTGACGGCGTGGTGCTGCTCATCGATGCGCAAGAAGGCCCGATGCCGCAAACGCGTTTCGTGACGAAGAAAGCGCTGGCACTCGGCCTGCGTCCTATCCTCGTTGTGAACAAGGTGGACAAGCCAGGCGCGCGTCCTGACTTTGTGGTCAACGCAGCCTTCGATTTGTTTGACAAGCTCGGCGCAACCGATGAGCAGCTGGACTTCCCCGTGGTGTACGCCTCGGGTATTAATGGCTGGACTTCGATGGTTGAGGGCAAACCAGGTGAGCAATGGGGGCCTGATATGTCGGCGCTGTTCAACACCGTGCTCGAACATGTACCTGCACAAAAGGGCGACCCTGACGCGCCATTACAACTACAAATTTCCGCGCTCGACTTTTCTACCTTTGTGGGTCGTATCGGTGTGGGCCGTATCAGCCAAGGCACGATCAAGCCTATGATGGATGTGGTGGTGATGGAAGGGCCTGATGGCAAAGCAGTCAAAGGTCGCGTCAATCAAGTGCTCAAGTTCCAAGGACTTGATCGCATTCAGGCAACAGAAGCGGGTCCTGGCGATATCGTGCTGATCAACGGCATTGAAGGTATTGGTATTGGGGTGACAGTGACGGATGCTACGACCCCCGCACCGCTGCCCATGCTGAAAGTTGACGAGCCAACGCTCACCATGAACTTTTGCGTGAATACCTCACCACTGGCAGGTCGTGAAGGTAAGTACATCACCAGTCGTCAAATTTGGGATCGTTTGCAAAAAGAACTGCAGCACAACGTGGCGCTGCGCGTCTCTGAAACCGATGAAGAGGGTATTTTTGAAGTGATGGGGCGCGGCGAATTGCACCTGACCATCTTGCTAGAGAACATGCGCCGCGAAGGTTACGAGATGGCTGTCTCGAAGCCACGCGTGGTGTTCCGCGATGTGGATGGTGAGAAACATGAGCCGATTGAGCTGGTGACCGCTGACGTGGAAGAAACTCACCAAGGTGGCGTGATGCAGGCACTGGGCGAGCGTAAGGGCGAACTGGTCAACATGGAGTCCGACGGCCGTGGTCGGGTTCGCCTTGAGTACCGCATTCCTGCGCGTGGCTTGATTGGCTTTACCAACGAGTTCTTGAACTTGACCCGTGGTTCTGGACTCATTTCCAACATCTTTGATAGCTACGAAGCGCACAAAGGTGACATTGGTGGTCGTAAAAACGGCGTGCTGATTTCGATGGACGATGGTGAAATCTTTACCTATGCGCTGGGCAAACTGGACGATCGCGGACGTATGTTTGTGAAAGCCAATGACCCCGTGTACGAAGGCATGATTGTGGGCATCCACAACCGTGACAACGACTTGGTGGTCAATGCGACGCGTACGAAGCAGCTTACCAACTTCCGCGTGAGTGGCAAGGAAGATGCGATCAAGATTACGCCACCTATTGATTTGACACTCGAGTACGGCGTTGAGTTTATTGAGGAAGACGAATTGGTCGAAATCACGCCTAAAAGCGTGCGTTTGCGTAAGCGTCATTTGAAAGAGCACGAGCGTAAAAAAGCGGGTCGTTAATCAGCGTTTAGCCGTTATGAAAATAACACACAACAGGGCAGTGGCACTCATGGTGCTCTGCCCTTTGTTATGGTCAACAGCGGGCGTTGTGACCAAACAGCTTGACTCGGCCGAGAGTTTTGAAGTCACGTTTTGGAGAAGCTTCTTTACGGCTGTGTCTCTCTTAGTGCTGCTACCACTCACACGAGGCAAACAGTGGTACAAAGCCGTGCCGTGGCGTAGTGGTGCGCTGTGGGTCTCTGGCATCTGTTGGTCGGTGATGTTTAGCGCTTTCATGATCGCGATGGTGCTCACCTCGGTGGCTAACGTACTCATCACCTTGGCCGCAGGGCCGCTCTTGACTGCACTTGTGTCAAGGCTCGCCACGAGACACCAGTTGCCAAGCCGCACTTACTATGCCATCGGATTGGCCGCGTTTGGCATTGGCTATATGTTTTGGTCGCAATTTGCTATTGGTAGGGCTGGCGATATTGCTGGCTGCTTGATTGCGCTCTTGGTACCTATTTGCGGCTCCATCATGTGGACAAATGCTCAAGTTCAGCAAATGAAACAGACGCAGCCAAGTAGCAGCAGTCTCGATTTAGTGCCTAGCGTTTTTCTGGGTGCTATCTTGTCCAGTATCACCATGTTGCCGTTTGCGTTGCCGCTGCAAGCGACGGCGCATGATGTGGCGTGGCTCGGGTTTTTGGGTTTGTTTCAATTGGCAATTCCTTGCTCGATTGCTGTTATCTGCGCCCGCGTTTTGAAAGCAGCTGAAGTTTCATTGCTCGCCTTGCTAGAGATTGTTTTTGGCATCACGTGGGCATGGATTTTTATTGGTGAAGTACCGACGTATCAAGTGCTCACTGGCGGCACATTGGTGCTCGTGGCATTGTTAAGTAATGTCTTGTTAGGTATGAGAAAGTCAAATGGATAGACATATCATCACAAGTGTAGAGGGTGGCATCGCTCGGCTCACGCTCAATCGTCCGAAGGCTTTAAACGCCTTATCGCTCACCATGATTCGGGACATTTCAAAAGCGCTCTTCGCATGGCGTGATGATGCGACTATTACGCATATGCTCCTGCGCGGAACCAAATGGAATAAGGCTTCCGAGGCTTCCGAGCCGTTTGGTTCATTCTGCGCAGGTGGTGATATCAGGTATTTTCACGAAGCGGTTTATTCAAAATCAAGTGATGCAAGCTATGACGAAGCGCGCAACCGTGATTCACTAGAAGCCTTCTTTACCGAAGAGTACACACTCAATCATTTGATTCACCACTACCCCAAGCCTGTCATCGCTTTTATGGATGGTGTGGTGATGGGCGGCGGCATGGGTCTTACGCAAGGGGCAAGCATCCGCATGGTGACCGAGCGAACCAAAATGGCGATGCCAGAAACGGCGATTGGTTTATTTCCCGATGTGGGCGGTGGCTATTTTTTAAGCCGCTGTGCAAATTCAATTGTCGGCGTGGGTGAATACTTGGCGCTGACGGGTCAGATGCTCTCTGGACAACAGGCTTTGTCCATGGGGCTTGCAGATGTATGGGTTGAGTCAAAAGATTTACTTGATATTTGGAATAATCCCGTGCCGTTCGTGCTGAGCCCGCCTACGCATGAACGCCCCGTTATTGAGCATCTGGATTTAATGCAAAAGCATTTTGCCTTCGGATCTTTGCAAGAGATCGTTCAATCTTTGCAATCGAATGATTCCGAATGGGCAAAAATAGCACTAGCCAAGTTGCAAAAAAACTCCCCCTTGATGCTCGCCGTGACGCTAGAGCAGATCCGCAGGGCACGCCAGATGAGCCTTAGCGATGATTTGCGAATGGAGCGGGACATGGTGTATCGGTGCTTTGCAGACACGCCAAACAAACATAGCGACACAGTTGAGGGCATTCGCTCACTGGTTATCGATAAAGATCACGCACCCAAATGGCAGCCTGTACGAATAGAAGATGTCACGCCTACGATGGTGAATGCATTCTTTGTGAGTCCGTGGGAGCCAAGTGAGCATCCTCTGCGTCGCTTAGGTGATTCTTTCTAGGGAAAACCACATCACGCAAGCAAGCGGCTTGCGATAAAAATGGGTGCATGAATTCCACACATGCCGCCCCATCTGATCGCCCACACTTTAAACACTGGCCTCGCCGCTTGCCGCATTCAATTCCACTGCCCGAGACCTCGCTGTGGCACAACCTAGAAGGTTCGGCGCTGCGCTATCCCAACAAGGATGCGATTGTGTTTTTGGGCACGCACCTGACGTATGCTCAATTGCAAGACAAAGTGCTACGGATAGCCGCGTATTTGCATCGTCTTGGCGTGCAAGCAGGCGACCGCGTGGTGCTGTCCATGCAAAATTGCCCGCAGCTCATCATGACGCATTTCGCCATTTTGCGGCTTGGCGCGGTGGTTGTGCCCGTCAATCCGATGAATAAGGCTGAGGAGCTTAAACACTACATCACAGACCCTGATACGCGGGTGGCCGTCACCACAGCCGATCTCGCTGCGGACATGGCTGCGGCCAGCAATGCATTAGAGCCTGCGCTGCGTTTGGCGCACATCGTCACCACGCATATCAGTGATGCATTTGATTTGAACGTGACAGGCGTGGATGCACCGCCAGCAGCATGGTTGCCGTGGTTATCTGCTCGTCATGCCGCGCCCACATTGGCCGCGCGGGCAGGATGCACCGCAAGCCTTGTCCACACGTGGCCCCAGATCATGGCGCTAGCGGATGCCGATGCGGCGGCCTTCACAGCGGCATTGCCCGCGCATGCAGCTAAACCGCTTGATCTAGCGATTCTTCCCTACACCAGTGGCACCACAGGTTTGCCTAAGGGCTGCGAGCACACGCATCGCTCTATCATGCACAACGCTATTAGCTCAGGCTTATGGACAAACGCAAGCGCTGCGATTGTGGGTCTGGTAGTGGTGCCCATGTTCCATATCACAGGCATGGTCAGCGTCATGCATTCCAGTATTTTGCAAGGCGCAACCTTGGTATTGATGCCAAGGTGGGATAGAGATTTCGCAGGACGCATGATCTCCAAGCACCGTGTCACGCACTGGACGAATATTCCGACCATGGTGATGGATTTACTAGCTTCGCCCAACTTTGCCGATTACGACCTCACCAGCTTGCTTAATATTGGCGGTGGCGGTGCCGCCATGCCCGCTGCCGTGGCACAGCGGCTTTTAGATGCGTACGGTTTGGTATACGTTGAAGGTTACGGACTCACAGAGACTGCCGCACCCAGCCATACCAATCCGCCTGATCGCGCCAAGCAGCAGTGCCTTGGCATTCCGTTTATGAGCACCGACTCGCGTGTGTGGAATCCTGAAACCAACCAAGAATGCCCAGTTGGCGAGCAGGGTGAAATCATCATGCATGGCCCTGAAATTTTTAGTGGCTATTGGAAGCGTCCAGATGCCACAGCAGAGGCGTTCATTGATTTTGAAGGAAAACGATTCTTCCGCTCAGGCGATATTGGTCGTATGGACGAAGAGGGTTACTTCTTTATGACCGATAGGCTCAAGCGCATGATTAATGCGAGCGGCTTTAAAGTCTGGCCAGCCGAGGTGGAGGCGCTGATGTTCAAACACGAAGCCATTGCAGAAGCCTGCGTGATTGGTGCTCGCGATGCCTATCGGGGCGAGACGGTTAAAGCGTTTGTGGTGCTACGCGGGACTCATAAAGGCAAGATCTCAGAAGCTGATATTACGGCTTGGTGCAAAGACAATATGGCTGCCTACAAAGTGCCAAAAATTGTTGAATTTATTGACACACTCCCCAAAAGTGGCAGCGGTAAAACCATGTGGCGAGCGCTTCAAGATGCGGAGATGGCGAAGGTTTAGAGTCCTCGCAGCAAATCCGTTTGCAAATCGCCCACATGCTCAAGGCCAACCGCAATGCGGATCAGGCTTTGCTGAATGCCTGCCGATTGACGTTGTTCTTCCGTCAACCGTCCGTGCGACGTACTCGCAGGATGCGTGATGATGGTCTTCACGTCGCCCAGATTGGCTGTCACGGACATCAATTGCGTCGAGTCAATGACATGGAAAGCACGCGCCCTCGCCTCAGCTGGACTGCTAGCCTTCACATCAAACGAGACAACTGCGCCACCTAAGCCCACGCCCGTTTGATTTTGCTGACGCATCGCCAGTTCGTGCTGCGGATGCGATTTGAGGCCAGGATAGTAGACACGAGCCACGCCAGGCAAGCTCTCTAGCCATGCAGCCATCGCTAGGGCACGTGCAGACTGGGCTTCCATGCGGATGCCGAGCGTCTCCATGCCCTTCAAAACGACCCATGCGTTGAAGGCTGATAGGCTCATGCCCGCACTGCGCATCACGGGGATGAACTTGTCTTTGATGAGTTGTTTGGAGCAGCACAGCGCACCTGCAATCACACGGCCTTGACCGTCTAGATATTTGGTGCCAGAGTGCACAATGATGTCTGCACCCATGCTGGCTGGACGTTGCAGGGCAGGCGTGCAAAAACAGTTATCGACGGCGAGCAAGCAGCCTGCGTTGTGAGCGATGTCGGCAAGCGCTTGAATGTCGCAAACCTCCGTGAGCGGATTGGTGGGGGACTCGGCAAATAAAAGCTTGGTCGTTGGCTTGATTGCAGCCTTCCACTGCGCCACATCGGTTTGGCTAACGAAGCTTGTTTCCACGCCAAATTTACCAAACTCAGACGCGAGCAGCTTGATGGTCGAGCCAAATACCGAGCGCGAGCACACCACATGATCACCCGCTTTGAGTAAGCCCATCACGAGAAGCAAAATCGCTGACATACCGCTCGACGTGGCAATCGCGCCCTCCGTGCCTTCTAGCGCGGCCAAGCGTCGCTCCATGCTGTCCACGGTGGGGTTGGTAAAGCGCGAGTAGATGTAGCCTTCTTCCTCGCCCGAAAAACGACGTGCTGCCGTCTCGCAATCAGGCTGGGTGAAGCTGCTAGTCAGATAGAGCGACTCGGAGTTTTCACCG
This sequence comes from Comamonadaceae bacterium, assembly GCA_025352965.1. Lineage (GTDB taxonomy): Bacteria > Pseudomonadota > Gammaproteobacteria > Burkholderiales > Burkholderiaceae_C > JASGCK01. The sequence goes on along the minus strand of JANXRP010000068.1, from coordinate 3,662 downwards.
TATTGGCTTTTGGCCACGGCTTCGCGTACAGCGAGTGTGTCTAAATGGAGTGGAGGGGTGGTTTTGCTGTTCATGATTTAAATTCGTCCAGCATTGAGTTTAGCAATCGACGCAGCGTCCACATCGCCCGTCACATAGACACCATCAAAACACGAGGCATCAAAGTTTTTGACTTTGGGATTGAGACGTTCAATCGCACCGCGCATGGCATCCAAGTCCTGATAAATCAAGGCATCACAGCCAATGTGCGCTTCAATCTCGGCAATTGATTTGCCATTGGCAACCAGCTCGGTGGCGCTTGGCATATCAATGCCGTACACGTTGGGAAAGCGCACAGGCGGCGCGGCGCTGGCTAGGTACACTTTTTTAGCGCCTGCTTCGCGTGCCATTTGCACAATTTCTTGGCTGGTCGTGCCGCGCACGATGGAGTCATCTACTAACAGCACGTTCTTGCCAACAAATTCGCTCCTTATCGCATTCAATTTTTGCCGTACCGACTTTTTGCGCATCGCCTGCCCGGGCATGATGAAGGTGCGCCCGACGTAGCGATTTTTCACAAAACCCTCGATGTACGGCTTGCCAATCAGCTGCGCCAGTTGCATGGCGCTGGGGCGGCTAGATTCTGGAATGGGGATCACCACATCAATTTGATCGGGCGGCACGGTAGAGACGACGCGCTTGGCGAGTGTCTCGCCCATGTTGAGCCTCGCTTGATAGACAGAAATGCCGTCCATCACTGAGTCGGGGCGAGCCAAATACACGTATTCAAAAATGCAAGGATTGAGGCTGGTTACTGCTGCACAAGGCTGTGCGTGGAGTGTGCCCTCTGTGTCAATAAATACCGCCTCTCCAGGGGCCACGTCGCGCAAGAGCTGATGCCCTGTGCCCTCCAAGGCAACGGACTCGCTGGCTAGCATGTACGAGCCAAAGGAGTCGGTGCCAAGGCACAGTGGACGGATACCGTAGGTGTCGCGAAACGCTAAGAGGCCATGCCCTGCAATCAGCACAATCACAGCGTACGAGCCACGGATGCGCTTGTGCACGCCGTGCACAGCGCGGAACACGTCTTCGGGGGTGAGATTGATGCCGCGCGTGGATTTTTCTAGCTCGTCTGCCAGCACACCGAGCAGCACTTCGGAGTCGCTGGTGGTGTTGGTATGGCGATGTCCCGTGCGGAACAGCTCGTCGCGCAGGCTATCGGCGTTGGTGAGATTGCCGTTGTGGACTAACACCAGTCCAAAGGGTGCACTGACGTAAAAGGGCTGCGCTTCGGCTTCGCTGTCGGCGTCGCCCGCTGTTGGATAACGTACCTGGCCCAACCCAATTTTGCCCACCAAGCTACGCATGTTGCGGGTGCGAAAGGCATCGCGCACCATGCCCTTGTCTTTGTGCAAATGGATGCGATGTCCGCCGCCTGCGTCTTCTAACGTTGCCATACCAGCGGCGTCTTGCCCGCGGTGTTGCAAAAGCAGCATCGCGTCGTAGAGCGTTTGGCTGAGTGGACTTTGGTCAGAAGGAGATTGGACGATGCCAGTGATACCGCACATAAAAAGATTTAGGTTAAAACAGAATTTAGGGAACCAGAGTGGAAATAGTGGCTGGCAGAAGAGGTTTGAGTGCGTGGGCTGCAGCTTTAGACATTTTGACGGCCACAGAATTTTGCCAAGTCTCAGACTGATCGGCGGGTGTGCTGCTGACCAGCACCGTGAGCGAAATAGCAACGACGGCACCACGAACAAGGCCAAAGATGCCGCCTAGCAATCGATCTAATCCACCAAGTCCTACGCCGCTCACGGCTTGTTTCACCAGCATCGTGACGATGCTCCAAGCGATCAAAGCAATGACAAACACGACGACAAAAGCCAAGGCATAGCGCGGCGTTTCACCCAGGCTCGTTGATACAAGATATGGGGAGAGAAAGCTGGCTAAATAGTGCGAGGCTGCCAGCGCCACAAACCAGCCTGCCAGCGACATGGTCACATGAATAAAGCCACGAGCAGCACCCAGCAACATCGAGAGCAGTAGTAGGCCGAGATAGCCGTAATCCAAAGGTCCAAGTAAGCGCAGCGTGTCCATGAAGGCGGTCATATCCGTTGCTCCTAGGGTTTAATCACAATGGTTTTGATACCGAGCTTGCCGATGCGTGCAGCGACGTTATTGGCTTCAGCTTGTGTGGCAAAAGGGCCAACTCGTATGCGGGTATGCGCGGTGCCATCTTTGGCAATGGCATCTTGCGTGTAGTTTTCGAATCCCGCTTGACTAAGCTTACCCTGCACGGCTAGCAGCTTACTTTTGTCAGTAAATGAGCCCGCTTGAATTTGATAACCCGTGCCATTTAAAAGCGCGGCAGCACGCGCACCATCATCGGATTTGGTTAACTCAGCTGGCGTGGTGTCTTGCTGGATAGGCTTATCTGATACAGCGGCTTGCGGAACGGGTGTTGGCACTGGCGCGGCGGGTGTCAGGGCTGGCGCTGGTGGTGGTGCTGATGCTGATGGTGTAGCGGCGGGCGCTTGTATTTCAATCGCTATGTCTGTGGAGACGGGACGTGGTTTGGTATCCAGCATAAAAGGCAAGGCAATGACGGCAATCAGCACCAACACCGCTGCCCCGACAAAACGCTGGCGTGCCTGGTGTCGCAATTGCGAAAGATCGTTGGTCGCTTGGGTTTCGGTGTCGTTGGAATCCATGGTGATTGAGATTTACGAGGCCAGATGAGGGGCGGTGAGCGAGGGAATACCGTTTTGCAACACACCGCCGACGGTAAAAAAGGAGCCGAACACCACGATTCTATCAGTGGGGTCGGCAGCCAAGAGCGCTGCATCGAGCCCCGCCTGCGGCGAGCTGTGCAATGAGACGCTGGGCGTATGGAGTCGTTTTTTCTCCATCACCAAAATGGCTTCGATTTGCGATTGCAGCGCCGCCGCCGTTGCCGCGCGGTTGGTTGGCAAATCGCAGACGTACCAGCAGTCGATAAGTGGGGAGATTTTGGCAAGCATGGCGCTAAGGTCTTTATCTGCCATCGCACCAAACACGGCATGGGTGCGCGGGTGGTAGCTCATGGCATCTAAATTGGCCGTTAACGCCGCCACGGAGTGCGGGTTGTGCGCCACGTCCAGTACCAAGGTGGGTTGCCCTGGGACGATTTGGAAGCGTCCTGGAAACTCAACAAAAGCAAAACCATTTCGTACCGCCTGCGCCGTCACAGGTAAGAGTGGTCGAATCGCGTCTAGCGCCGCCAATACGCCTGCTGCATTGATGAGCTGGTTCGCCCCGCGCAGTGCAGGGTAGGCGAGGCCGTGGTACTGCCTGCGACCACGCCCTTCAGACGCCGCCCAAGACCACTGCTGCTTGTCACCGCCCAAGTGAAAGTCCCGAGCTAAAAGCCAGAGATCAGCACCAATCGTTTTGGCGTGGTCGATGATGCTGTGTGGCGGCAACGGATCGCTGCAAACCACGGGCTTGCCCGCGCGCATGATGCCTGCTTTCTCAAATCCAATCGCTTCGCGTGTGTGACCGAGTAGCTCAGTGTGGTCAAGGTCAATGCTGGTAATCACCGCGCAATCGGCGTTGATGATATTGGTGGCATCTAAGCGTCCGCCAAGGCCGACCTCCAAAATGGCGATGTCCAAGTTGGACGCACGCATCAGCGACAAAATCGC
>JANXRP010000025.1 GCA_025352965.1 Comamonadaceae bacterium | reverse complement strand
TGCCCCAGCGCCACTTTGGTTGCGCCGAGCTTGTCCGCGACCTTGTACAAAATGCCACGCCGCAGACGCGAGCAAAGCGAGCACATCGTCTTGCCTTCAGGAATCAAGCGCTTAACAATCGAGTACGTATCTTGATTTTCGATGTGGTACTCCACGCCAATGGATTCAAGGTATGCGGGCAAGATGTGCTCGGGGAAGCCCGGTTGCTTTTGGTCGAGATTGACCGCTACCAGCGTAAATTTAACGGGCGAGCGCTGCTGCAATTTGATCAAAATATCCAGCATGCCATAGCTGTCTTTGCCGCCCGACACACACACCATCACACGGTCGCCCTCTTCGATCATGTTGTAGTCAATGATGGCGCGTCCTACCTCGCGGCACAGACGTTTTTCTAGTTTTTGAATCTCGACATTGGTGGCGGCTTTGCGCTCGCGGGCTGTGAGTTTTGTAGGGACTTCTTCAATCATGGTTTTACTCCAAATACTTCTACGCCCACCGATTCGCAATCGGGATAGACATCAGGCTTTTGCGTCGATACACGTGCCGCCATCACCTTGGGATGCGCCAGCATGGTTTTGAGTACATCATCACACAGCGTTTCTTGCAAGTGAATGTGCCCCTGCGCGATGCGGTTGGCAATGGTCTGGCGCATAAAGTCGTAGTCCACCACTTCTTCCAACTCATCTCTATGCGGCGTGGATAGCGCCAATGGCACATACAAATCGACGTTGAATAGCACGCGCTGTTCGCCCTTTTTTTCAAACTCATGAACACCAATGTTGATGTTCACCTCGTAATTTTTTAAAAACAAACGACGGCACTGCGTCAAATCGACATTCATACTCTTTTACTTTCTCAATTTTTATCTAACTGTTCTTGTGCGACGAACATCACATCACGATTGCTGGCCACCAAATGCTGACCGTTATCGACCGACAAGCTCACACCTGTAATGCCCTCGTTTTGCGCCAAAAACAAACATGTATTCGCTACGTTTTGTGGATCAATTGGCTTTTGCATCAGATTCATGGAGGCCGCAAGCTCAAAGTTCTCGCGGCTTTGCGGGCCACTCACATACATCAAGCCCGGCGCCACGCCGCACACGCGCACACGCGGCGCGAGTGCCTGCGCTTGCAGTGCCACCGTGCGCTCAAGTGCGAGTTTGCCTACGGTGTAGCTAAAGTAATCAGGGTTCAAGTTGAATACTTTTTGATCGAGTACATGGATCACACAACTTGCTTTGTCGCCAGCTACTGCATTTCTTTTTGCCAACATTTGTGTCAAATCGAGCGGTGCCATTAAATTGACCGCCCACTGGGTTGATGCCTCTGCCGCATCAAACGCATCCGCACTATCGGCCTCAAACTGCGAGGCGTTATTAATCAAGCAATCCAGATGATCGACTTGGCTGTAGACCTTATCCATCATGGCTTTGCGCTCACTGTCCGAGGCTAAATTTGCTTGCACACACGACACCACATACCCGTCTTTGGCAAGGCTATCCGCCAACTGCTCTGCCGCTGCCTTGGATGTGCTGTAGTGCAAAAACACTTGCCAACCGCTGCTAGCAAACGCGCGCACCAAAGCCGCGCCTAGTCTGTGCGCACCACCTGTAATCAAAACCTTGGGTAAATTCATAAGTTTGTTAGAGCAAATACGTTAAAGTTATTGCAATGAGCATTTTCTCACTCAATTTATCCCCCGACTGGACACCCTTCGATGTTTTCATGTCGCGTGCGCTTTACGACCCCAAGCTTGGCTACTACACCCGCTCGCACAACAAAATTGGATTGGCAGCTGCCAGCTCTGATTTTGCGACCAGCCCTGTCATCTCAAACTACTTTGGGCAAACACTGGCTGTGCAAGTGGCCGAATGCCTAGCCTCAACAGGAACAGACGAAATCTGGGAGTTTGGCGCTGGCACGGGAGCGCTCGCACTGCAACTGCTCTTGGCGCTTGGGGACAAGGTGCGCCGCTACACCATCGTCGATTTATCGGGCAGTTTGCAAGCGCAACAAAAAACAACGCTAGAGGCGGGGCTGCAAGCCACGCCAGCTGTGGCTTCCAAGGCCATACTCAACAAAGTTTATTGGCTGCAAGCTTTGCCTGACGCGATCTCTGGCGTGATTGTGGGCAACGAAGTGCTAGATGCCATGCCCGTCAAGCTGCTGGCTCGCAAAAACAACATTTGGTTTGAGCGCGGCGTGGTCAGCATGAACGACGAACTGCACTTTGCGGACGAAGTAACACTCTTACGCCCACCGCTGCTTGTTAAAGGCGAGCACGACTACCTCACCGAAATTCATCCGCAGGGCGAGGCCTTTATCAAAACCTTGGCGGACAAACTAGGCAAGTCCAAACAGGGCAGCAAAGGCGGCGGCGCTATCCTCATGATCGACTACGGATTTAGCGAGAGTGAGTACTATCACCCGCAGCGCCACATGGGCACGCTGATGTGCCACCAAGCGCACGAGGCCAGCACCAACCCGCTAGAGCATGTGGGGACCAAAGACATCACCGCGCACGTCAACTTCACAAGCATTGCACTGGCGGCCCAGGATGCAGGACTCACCGTTAACGGCTACACCAGCCAAGGACGGTTTTTGCTCAACTGCGGGCTGCTGGACTTGCTTGCCAATGCTTCATTTACCGAAAAAGCTATGGCGCAAAAGCTTGTGACTGAGCACGAAATGGGCGAACTGTTCAAAGTCATTTGCCTCTCGACGTTAGAGGATTTTGAGCCGCTGGGGTTTTCGCAAGGCGATCGGTCGCATACGTTGTAGTCACTCTTTTTAATAATCAGTTAAACTGACTAATAATTCATAAATTTCATTTTTACTTCTGCTACATTACTGTCATCCCATACAGCTTTTTGACAGTTTTTTAACAGGAGTACAACATGAAAGCAGAAATCGCCGCAGAACCAAAATTGGCCGCCAAGGCAGACCCCAAGCAAGCAGCTGAGCGTGCTGAAAAGCAAAAAGCGCTACAAGCTGCGCTGGCGCAAATCGAAAAACAATTCGGCAAGGGCACGATCATGCGTCTTGGCGAGGGCGAAGTGATTGAGGACATTCAAGTGGTGTCTACGGGTTCGCTCGGGCTTGATGTCGCCCTTGGCGTGGGCGGCCTGCCACGTGGCCGTGTGGTCGAGATTTATGGCCCAGAGTCCTCGGGCAAAACCACGCTGACCCTGCAAGTAATTGCCGAGATGCAAAAAATTGGCGGTCAATGCGCTTTTGTGGATGCCGAGCACGCGTTGGATATTCAGTACGCGCAAAAGCTGGGCGTGAATTTGCAAGATTTGCTGATTAGCCAGCCTGACACGGGCGAGCAAGCGCTAGAGATTGTGGATTCTCTGGTTCGTTCGGGCGGCGTGGATTTGATTGTGATTGACTCGGTTGCCGCCCTCACCCCCAAGGCTGAGATTGAAGGGGAAATGGGCGACTCGCTGCCAGGCTTGCAAGCGCGGCTAATGAGCCAAGCACTGCGCAAACTGACGGGTTCGATCAAGCGTACCAACTGCATGGTTATCTTTATTAACCAAATCCGCATGAAGATTGGCGTGATGTTTGGCTCACCCGAGACCACCACAGGCGGTAATGCGCTTAAGTTCTATGCCTCGGTTCGCTTGGATATTCGCCGCATCGGCACGATCAAAAAAGGCGAGGAAGCCATTGGTAACGAGACCCGCGTCAAGATCGTTAAAAACAAAGTCGCCTCGCCATTTAAAACCGCTGAGTTCGATATTTTGTTTGGCGAAGGCATTTCGCGCTTGGGCGAGGTGATCGACATGGGTGTGGAAGCCAAAGTCATCGAAAAATCAGGCGCTTGGTATGCCTACAACGGTGAAAAGATTGGTCAAGGCCGCGATAACTCGCGCGAGTTTTTACGCGAAAACCCAGAGCTTGCGATTGAGATTGAGAATAAGGTGCGCGAGTCGCTGGGTATTGCTGCGATTCAAGAGGCCGTGCAACGCCAAACAGCATAAGGCTTTGCGCGATGTCTTTCGATAAGCCTTCGCTAAAAGGCCGTGCGCTGCGCTACCTTACAGCGCGCGAGTACTCCCGCTTTGAGCTGGAACAAAAGCTCAAAGCGTTTGAAGAAAGCGAGGGCGCGCTCAAAACCGCGCTTGATGACTTGGAGGCCAAGGGTTTCATCAATGAAGCCCGAGTTGTCGAATCCACGCTGCACCAAAAAGCAGGCAAGTTTGGGGCGGCGCGGGTGCTGCATTCGCTCAAAACCAAGGGCATTGATGCCAACGCCATGCTGGATGCGGCTGAGCAGCTGCGCGAGACCGAATTTGACCGCGCTATGGATATTTGGAAGCGCAAATTTGGTGAAGCTTATGCAAGCCCTGCCGAATACGCCAAGCAAGCTAGGTTTTTAGCGTCACGCGGGTTTAGTAGTGAGATGGTTGGACGCGTGATTCGGGCATCTAGGCAAACAGAAAACAATTAGGATCTGACCCTAATTAATTCGTCAACTTAAAAACCGCCGTACCGGCACGCAGATTGGGCTGCCAGCGAATCACGGCGTCATCTTGAATACCAAAACTATCTTCAATTTTGAGATTATTTTGTGCCGCTAGCACCGCAAAATCCTCAAAAGTACCGACGCGGATATTGGGCGTGTCGTACCACTGATGCGGCAGGCGTTTGGTCACGGGCATGCGGCCAAACAGCACGCTCAAACGATTCGGCCAATGCGCAAAATTAGGAAACGCCACAATGCCCATTTTGCCCACGCGCACCGTCTCACGTAGCATCACTTCGGCATTGCGCAGATGCTGGAGCGTGTCGATTTGCAAAACGACATCAAAGCTGTTGTCGTCAAACAGTTTGAGTCCTTCGTCCAAATTGAGCTGAATCACATCTACACCGCGGCGTACGCAGGCATGAACCGCCTTATCGTCAATTTCGATGCCGTAACCCGTGCAAGCTTTGGCGCTTTTTAAATGTGCCAAGAGTTCGCCGTCACCACAGCCCAAGTCGAGCACTCGCGAACCTTGCGGCACGAGTGCAGCAATCGTTTGAAGGACAAAAGGCGTCATACGGCCACTCCTTCAAAGTAAGCGCGCACCACATTCATGTAGCGTTCGTCTTCCAGCAAAAATGCATCATGGCCTTGCGACGCATTAATCTCGGCATAGCTGACGCACAGCTTGTTATCCACCAGCGCCTTGACAATCTCGCGGCTACGCTCGGCAGGGAAACGCCAATCGATGGTGAAGCTCACCACCAAAAATTTAGCCGTCGCGCGCGTCAGTGCTGCACTCAAATTTCCATCAAACGCTTTGGCTGGATCAAAATAATCCAAAGCACGCGTAATCAGCAAATAGGTGTTGGCATCAAAGTAGCTGGCAAACTTTTTACCCTGATGTTTAAGGTAGCTTTCAATTTGAAACTCCTCGTCAAAACCATATGCAGCTTGGCTTGCCAGCGATTCAATACGCTCACGGCCAAACTTTTCATCCATGGCATCATCACTCAAATACGTGATGTGACCCACCATGCGCGCAAGGCGCAGGCCGCGCTCGGGAACGGTCGCGTGGGCGTAAAAATCACCACCATAAAAATCGGGATCAGTCGTAATCGCTCGCCTTGCCACTTCGTTAAAGGCAATGTTTTGCGCCGATAAATTGGGAGCACTGGCAATACAGACACAGTGGCGCAAACGGTCAGGGAATTGCAGCGTCCAAGACAGCGCTTGCATACCGCCCAAGCTGCCGCCCATGACGGCGGCTATCTGCGTAATGCCAAGCCTGCTCACCAAACGCTCTTGCGCGTTCACCCAGTCTTCTACGGTCACTACGGGAAAGCTTGATCCATAAGGCTTGCTATTTGACGAGTCTGATGGGTCCATGTGCGCGGGACTGGTCGAACCAAAACACGAGCCCAAATTGTTGACACCAATCACAAAAAATTTGTTGGTATCCACAGGCTTGCCAGGGCCGACCATGTTGTCCCACCAGCCCACATTACCATCCGCATAGGCGCCTGCCACGTGATGCGAGGCATTCAAGGCATGACAAATCAACACCGCGTTTGATTGATCAGCGTTGAGCGTGCCATAAGTTTCATACACCAAATCGTAGCCAGCGATCTGCTTGCCGCTGCTGAGAAGCAAGGCATCTGCAAAGTGCATGGATTGGGGTGTAGGCGTGAGCTGCGACATGGGTAGCTCTAGTGTAAATGAAGCTCTGAGCTTATCCGCCCAATGCGATAGCACCATTTTGGGCATGAAAATTGCATCATTTTTGTGATTATTAAAATTTATCATTCAAATCACTTACGGAGAATCTATGGAAGCACTGAAACAGGGCAGTGACACGCTCTTTATCTTATTGGGCGCAATTATGGTGCTCGCTATGCACGCAGGATTTGCGTTCTTAGAGCTAGGCACAGTCCGTAAAAAGAATCAAGTCAACGCGCTTGTCAAAATTTTGGTGGACTTTTCTGTATCCACCGTCGTGTACTTTGCAGTTGGCTACGGCATCGCGTATGGCACTAGCTTTATGGTCGGCGCAGAAACGCTGGCTGCTAAAAACGGTTACGAGCTAGTCAAATTTTTCTTCCTGCTCACCTTCGCTGCGGCCGTCCCCGCCATCATTTCGGGCGGCATTGCCGAGCGCGCCAAGTTTTGGCCACAACTCATTGCTACTGCAGTCATTGTGGGCGTGATTTACCCACTGTTTGAAGGTCAAGTGTGGAACGAAAAAACCTTATTCCAAGATTGGATTAAAGCCATTAGCGGCGAGAACTTCCACGACTTTGCAGGCTCAGTCGTCGTCCATACCATAGGCGGTTGGATTGCGCTACCAGCGGTGATTTTGCTGGGCGCACGCTTAGGTCGCTACCGCAAAGACGGCTCCATATCCAGCCATCCACCCTCAAGCATCCCTTTTCTCGCACTTGGCGCATGGGTGCTGGCCGTGGGCTGGTTTGGCTTTAACGTGATGAGCGCACAAAC
>JANXRP010000006.1 GCA_025352965.1 Comamonadaceae bacterium | reverse complement strand
ACAGGCGCTACTCGCGGCATCGGCGCAGCGATTGCGGCACAACTTCTCAAAGATGGATTCACCGTCATTGGCACGGCGACTTCTGAGGACGGTGCAGCCAAGATTACGGCCACTGGCGCAGTAGGCAAAGTGCTCAACGTCACGGACGACGTGGCAACGGACGCACTCGTTGACGAAATCGTCAAAACCTATAGCGGTCTGCATGTGCTCGTCAACAACGCTGGCATTACGCGCGATATGCTCACGATGCGCCTGAAAGACGACGACTGGGATGCAGTGGTCAACACCAACTTGCGCTCGGTCTTTAGGCTCTCACGCGCCGCTATCCGCCCCATGATGAAACAACGCATGGGACGCATCATCAGCATCACCAGCGTGGTGGGGGCATCAGGCAACCCAGGGCAAGCCAATTACGCAGCCGCCAAAGCAGGCGTTGCGGGCATGACGCGCGCCTTGGCACGCGAACTGGGCTCGCGCAATATCACGGTCAATTGCGTCGCACCTGGGTTTATCGCAACGGATATGACAGCAGACCTTGGCGAAGAACAGAAAAAAGCGCTGCTCGGCCAAATTCCGCTAGGCGCACTCGGTAAACCAGAAGATATTGCCGCAGCCGTGTCGTACCTTGCTAGCAGCGGTGCGGCTTACGTGACGGGGCAAGAGCTGCACGTGAACGGCGGCATGTACATGGCTTGAGTCAAGAGGGAACTTGGTGCGGCTGGCGGGGATCGAACCCACGACCCTTGGCTTCGGAGGCCAATACTCTATCCACTGAGCTACAGCCGCACGCGAGATGTCATCGATTGTAGGGCCATGCCCCTTATAATTAAAGGTTAGCTTTTCCCATTTATCAAGAGAATTGACAGTCATGAGCGATAACCACAACACAACCGACCACGCGGAAGACCATACTGGTCCTGTTAAAACACCTAAGCAATTTTTGCTGGCGATCATTTACTCCTTTGTGGTGCCCGTGTTTGGCATCATTGGTTTGACCTATGTGGTTGGCACTGCGTTTAAACCTGTGGCAGGCTCGGTTGACCTTGGAAAATCTATTGAACAGCGCATTGCCAAAGTGGGCACCGTCGAAATCAAAGACGCAAACGGTCCACTGAAATCAGGCGAAGAAGTCTACAAAGCACAGTGCGTGGCCTGCCATGGCACGGGCGCAGCTGGAGCTCCCAAATTTCAAGACAAGGGCGCATGGGGTGCCCGTATTGGCAAAGGTTATGCTGCACTCTTGACTTCTGCCCTCAAAGGCAAAGGCAACATGGGCGCACAGGGTGGCGGTGATTTTGACGACATCGAAATTGGTCGTGCTGTTGTCTTTATGGCGAATGCCGCGGGCGCTAAGTTGCCCGTGCCTGACCGTCCTAAAACGGCGGCGGCACCTGCTGCTAAATAACTGACCAAACCCCTTGGTCAATCGCTTCGGCGGCGATGTGTACGTCTTGCGTGTGCACGAGACCAAATCCCAGTGTTGTTTTGAGATAGACGCGTCCCGTGTCGTCTAATTCGCACGACTCATACTGCGCAGCGATCCCTGTATGTGATTCAATCGAAAAATCAGCCGCAAGCCGCCAGATATAAGGCGTGGCGGCTAGTTCCACATACACGCGCTGCGGGCCATTTTGAAAAAACCAACGCACCTGTCCAGTCTCATCCGTCTCGCTTAAATAATTGCGTTCAATAAAGGCGATTAATTTTTCGTGCGTGAGCCGTGATCCTTTGGCAGCTTTGTCACCACGCGCACAAGCCTCTTTAAAACCCCCTAAAGCCTGCACACGGTCATCGCGCATGTACCAGTCGCCACGCTCGTCAAGCCCCAGCCAGCCGTGGCAATGCGGCACATTTGGCCATTTCACCATGGCTTGCCGTACAAGATCATCCATGTTGGGTGTCATCCACGGGGCACAGCTCCGTCATTAAAAAACTCGCCTACCACTTGCGGCAAGGTTTGCAAATGTCCAGGAAAACTTTTAAAGCAATCGGTGGCAAAGCCCACATGCCCGCCACGCTGCGGTTGCCAAAGCTTGACGTGGCTGCCCACTTTGCTGGCCTCTGGCAGCGAATTTGCTGGAATGAATGGGTCGTTCACCGCATTAATGGCCAGCGCAGAAATTTGAATGTTCGCCAAATGCGGTTTAGCACTCGCACGCGTCCAATAGTCCTCCGTATTTTGAAAGCCATGCAGCGGCGCGGTAAAGACATTGTCAAACTCATACAAATCACGACTTGCCAACATTTTTGATGAATCGAAAAGACGAGGGTATTGCGCTAATTTTTGCAGCGCACGCGGCTTCATGGTGCGCAAAAACATAGGCGTATAAATATGGCGATTGAGCCCTCGTCCAATGTGGATACCACTCGCGTACAGGTCTAGCGGAGAGCAAATAGACACGGCAGCTTTGACAATAGGATTCGCAGCGGTGCCCATCTCCCCCGCCCAGCGCATCAGCGCATTGCCACCCAGCGAGATGCCAATGGCATAGACATCACCCGCGTGCTCGACTTTCAAGCGACGCAAAATCCAATCAATTTCTTCAAAATCACCACTGTGATAGGCACGTGGCGCAAGGTTCAATTCGCCGCTGCAACCTCTGAAATGTGGTACGCAAAAATGCATATTATTTTCTTGGGCATACCTTGCAAAAGCACGTGCGTAATGGCTTTGAGAAGAGCCCTCTAGCCCATGAAACATCACCCAAAGGGGTCTTTTTTTAGCATCAGGTTGCAATTCGCGATGTAGAAAATCAATATCAATGAAATCGTTGTCTGGCGTCGTCCAGCGCTCACGCGCGTAGATGATGTCTTTTGTCTGAGGATGTGGTTTAGCCGCTTTGGCTGCCCAAATGGTCTCTAAATGTGACATCACACAGCAGCAGCGGCCATAAATCGGTGCGGCCGCTTACGAGATTTGACATTCATTTCTTCGCGCATCGCCTCATTCACTTGGCTGAGCATCAAAAGTTTATGGTTGCCAAGCCGCACGCGATCAGCCAAACGTTTGGCGATCGCCATTAAAAATCTAGCCGCAATGGTGGGGTGTTCTTCTATGATTTGCTCTAAGTGAGAGCGGGTCAACAGCGCGACTTCCACCTCTGTTTGTGCCGTACAAGTCGCAGATCTGGGTGTGCCGTCCAGCACGCTCATCTCGCCGATCAAGTGTCCTTTGCCTAAAACATTGACGACAACCGTGCTATCGCCCGAACTCAAAGTTTCAATCAAGATCTCACCCTGCAAAACCAAGAGCATGTAGTCGCTAGCGGTATCTGTTTGATCGGCTCGAAAGACAACCGTCTGCGGCTCAAGCTGGGAAACGGTCATGTAACCCGCGACGGTCTTGGCATCCTCCAGTGAGAGCGTGATCAAGGCGTCGGGGGTTAGCAGTAAGGGTGCAATTTTTTCTGTCAGGGCATGAGAAGTATTCACACCCCAGATGGTATTCGATTAGACCTCCGCGTCAACGAGTCGTTTCGCTGCCACATGGTGATGATTTTGCACCTTCGTTTTGTGCTTAGCCACTTGGTGATCCATCTTGTCAACTAACAAATCAACGGCAGCATACAAATCCGAATGCACGGTCTCTGCAAAGAAGTCGTGCCCTTTGACATGGATGCTGCACTCGGCTTTTTGTCGTCGCTCTTTTTCTTTTTCGTTCTCAATACTCAGTAAAACCTTGATATCACTCACTTGGTCAAAGTGCCGACTAATACGTGCAAACTTATCGCTGACATAGTCTTGGATGGCGGGAGTAACCTCAAGATGATGACCACTGATTCTGAGACTCATATAGCAAGCTCCTAATAAATAGAGAAAGACCAACGTCGTGCCAACAAACCATTTGCAAGCACAACCTCACTTTGCGCATGTTTTGAAAATTTTGCAAGTCATATCTTTGGCATAGAATCCTAGTTTTCGAGGAGGCGAGTCACATGCTAAACATCTTCACACTCGCCAACGGTCGCCTCTTTCAAGAAGAGATTGAGTCGCTAGAAGAACTCTCCAAGTTCCAGCCTATTTGGGTGGATTTAGAGTCTCCCACACCGCAAGAAAAACGCTGGGTCGCCCAATACTATGGGCTGTCCATCCCAGAAGACGCGATGGACGAAGACATCGAAGAGTCCGCTCGTTTTTACGAAGAGGACAACGGGGACTTGCACATCCGCTCTGACTTCTTGATTGCGGACGACGAAATTTCGCATACCGTGCGTGTCGCCTTTATCCTAAACCAACACAACGCCGAACTCAAAAGCAAGGGTGTGCTGTTCTCGATCCATGAAGAAGATCTGCCCGTATTCCGTCTGCTGCGCCTACGCGCACGCCGTATGCCTGGCCTCATTGAAGATGCCAAGGATGTGCTGCTCAAACTATTTGATGCCGATGCCGAGTACTCGGCGGACACGCTGGAAGGCATTCACGATGCGCTGGAAGAAACCAGTAAGCAGGTGTTAGCAGGCGATGTAACCGACGAAATAGCGGGCGTGGTGCTGGGCAATATCGCACGCCAAGAAGATATGAATGGACGCATTAGGCGTAACGTCATGGATACACGCCGTGCGCTCAGCTTCATGATGCGTACCAAGATGCTAGGCACCGAGCAATACGAAGAAGCGCGGCAAATTATGCGTGACATCGATTCGCTCGATTCACACACGGCATTCTTGTTTGACAAGATCAACTTCTTGATGGATGCCACCGTCGGTTTCATCAACATCAACCAAAACAAGATCATCAAGATCTTCTCGGTGGCCAGCGTGGCGCTGCTGCCGCCCACCCTGATTGCCAGCATTTACGGTATGAACTTTAAATATATGCCCGAGCTGGATACCACTTGGGGTTACCCTGCCGCCATTGCACTCATGGTTGCTAGCGCTTTAGTGCCGATGTGGTACTTCCGCAGGCGTGGCTGGCTCAAGTAAGACGATCAAGCAGTGCAGCCACAATCGCCGCTGAATAAGGACTAGCCGTTGTTTGAATAAACGCCATGAAGTCGCCATGTGCGGCATCATCGGCTCGGTCAGAAATCGTGCGCACCGCTGCAAATGCCACGCCGTAGTCCGCGCACACTTGCGCAATCGCTGCGCCTTCCATTTCAATGGCTAAGGCATCAGGCAGTACGGCTTGCAAGGCACGACTCTCTAGCGAAGTTGACACGAAACGATCACCGCTCACGATCAAGCCTAGATGCAACCGCGCCTCAGGCAGTGCAAGGCGCACAGCGCTAGCTAACTCACGACTGAGTCCTGCATCTGCCTCAAAGCGACTCATGCCCGTCAACGGCACTTCAAATCTGGGAAACAGCGGTGACGCATCCATATCGTGCTGCAAAAATTCGCTTGCCACAACCACATCACCAACCTGCACGCTGGGATGCAAACCGCCCGCAACCCCGGTAAATACAAGCCTTTGCACACCAAATCGTTCTATCAAAATAGTGGCTGTGGCCGCTGCTGCGACTTTTCCAATGCGTGTCAATACGACGACAACCTCACGTCCATGTAACTGTCCTTGCCAAAAATCTCGTCCTGCAATCGTTTGTTTTTGTTGACCCTGCATGAGCGCCAGCACGGCGGCTAACTCTTCTTGCATCGCGCTGACAATGGCAATGCGAGTCATGACTTCTTCGTTGGACGCTGCCAATTGGCAATGCTGATTTGTTTGCCGCGCGCCACCGTCAAGCTGCCCGCTGGCGCGTCCTTGGTTACGGTAGATCCAGCACCAATCGTGCCACCCGCGCCAAGGGTAACGGGCGCCACAATCACGCAATTGCTGCCCACATGCACATCCGCTTCGATCACGGTTTTGTGCTTATTCACACCGTCATAGTTCGCTGTAATCGAGCCTGCGCCGTAATTAACGCGTTCGCCAATCGACGCATCACCTAAATACGCCAAATGATTCGCTTTTGCGCCTTTGGCAAGCGTGGCATTTTTCACTTCGACAAAATTGCCAATGTGCACGTCTTCGCCCAAATTCGCGCCTGGACGCAGCCGCGCAAATGGCCCAACCCGAGCGCCCGACCCCACCCGTACTGGCTTGCCCGCCTGACCTTCGATGTGGGTAAAAGCTTGAATCAACGCACCGCTCTCAATGGTGGCATCGGTAATCACGCAATTCGCACCAATGCTGACGTTATCGCCAAGTTGCACATCACCCGCAAACACACAATTCACGTCGATATCCACATCTGTGCCGCATGTGAGCGTCCCGCGCACATCTAACCGTGCAGGATCGGCCAGCCGCACGCCTTGCTCCATCAGGGCTAGTGCAATGCGTGCCTGCAAAGCCCTCTCCAGAGCGGCCAGCTGAACGGGGCTATTCACGCCGTCCACTTCCACATGATCGGTGATGCAAGTCGCTAACACTTGGGTACCACCAGCTACAGCGTGCTTGACCACATCGGTGAGATAAAACTCGCCTGCTGCATTGTGGTTATCTAGCTTAGCGAGCCAATTTTTGAGCAAACGAGTCGGCGCTGCCATGATGCCGCTGTAGCACTCATGAATCACTCGCTGCTCAAAGCTTGCATCTTTGTGCTCCACGATAGCAGTCACGGCTTCACCCGCTCTATCACGCACGATGCGTCCATAGCCTGTCGGGTCGTCAAAGGCAATAGTAAGTAGCGCCAGATGCTTGTCTGCGCACTGTGCGATCAGCGTTTGCAATGTTTTCGATTGGGTCAGTGGCACATCGCCCGACAAAATCAGCGTGATCGAGTCGTCATCTGCCAACAAAGGAGACGCTTGCTGCACACAGTGCCCCGTACCTAACTGCGGCATTTGGCGCACGGTTTGAATAGGCGCAGCCATTTTGGCCAGCGCCGCTTCCACGGCATCCGCTTCGTGCCCAGTGACGACCACAATCTGCGCGGCATCCAGCGATTTCGCCGTCTCCAGCACATGCTGCACCAGTGGCTTACCACCCAGACGCTGCAAAACTTTGGGCGTAGCGGACTTCATGCGTGTCCCCTTGCCTGCTGCCATGATGATGACATTCAATTGATTCATGCTAGCGATTATCATCCGCTGCCATGCTATTTTTCTTTCGCCCCCTTCTCCTCCTCGTTCTGTGCGCCTTATTGACCGCCTGCGGCGCTATCAAACTCACCTACAACAACGCCGATAGCCTGGTCTATTGGTGGTTGGATGGCTACGTCGATTTCACGGTCGATCAAAAAGTGCATGTCAAAAACGAAATGCAAAGCTTCCACCAATGGCATCGGAAGACTCAGCTACCCGCGTTTGCCGAAATTGCACACAGCCTACAAAAGATGGCTGCTAACGAAGTGACTGCCGCGCAGCTATGCACGCTTGCCGACCAAGTCCAAGAGCGACTCTTGCCTCCGCTGACCACCTATCTAGAGCCGCAAGTGCTATGGCTGGTGACGCATTTGACGCCTGCTCAAATCAAATCCATCGAGGAAAAATATACCAAAACCAACGAGAAATGGTTGGGCGAGTGGCAACCCGCAACCAAGCGCGAGCTGATGAAGAACACCGAAAAATCCATCCGCGAACGCACCGACAGCTTATATGGCAGCCTAGAAGACGACCAGCGCAAATGGCTACATGAGACCATCCGGACTTCGCCTTTCAATTCCAAAATAGCCTACGCTGAGCGGCTACGCCGCCAGCAAGACGTGCTAGCCACCTTACGGGATATCCAAGTCCGAAAATTAAGTAGTGACGTAGCGCGTGAGCCCATGCGGGCACTGATGCAGCGCAGTCTCGTCTCGCCAGATAGCAACTATGTGGCTTATGCCAGCAAGCTCAAGCAACACAACTGCGAGCTGTATGCCAAGCTTCACAACAGCATGAATGCCGCACAGCGTGCCCATGCACTCTCCAAGCTCAAAGACTATGAGCACGACTTCAACACTTTGCACAAAACCAAGTAGATGTCGGACGGTTTAAACGTCGCACAGCGCGAAGCTGTGAATTTCTTATCGGGTCCTTCGCTCGTGCTTGCAGGCGCTGGCTCGGGAAAAACCCGCGTGATTACGCACAAAATTTCCCGCCTTATCGAAGCAGGGCTAGAACCCAAACGCATTGCCGCGATTACCTTTACCAACAAGGCTGCCGCCGAAATGCGCGAACGCGCCAAAGCTATTCTTCAGGCTAAATCTTTGGGTAAGCTTGCCAAAGAACTCACCATCTGCACCTTCCACGCACTCGGTGTGCGGATGCTACGCCAAGACGGTGCGGTACTCGGACTCAAACCTAATTTCAGCATCTTGGATTCCAGCGATGTCGAGTCCATGCTCAAAGACGCAGGTGGCACCGTGGATGCGGCAACGGCTCGTGGTTGGCAATGGACGATTAGCGGCTGGAAGAGTGCAGGCCTCACGGGTGATACGGCTCTAGCCCAAGCGAAGAATGAGGACGAGCGAGTCACGGCCATCATCATGCAAAAGTACGAAGAGCGGCTCTCGGCTTATCAAAGCGTGGACTTTGACGACTTGATCGGTTTGCCGCTCAAACTGCTGCGCGACTTCCCCGAAGTCTGCACCAAATGGCAAGCCGCCTTTGGACATGTGCTGGTGGACGAATACCAAGATACGAATGCCACGCAGTACGAGATGCTCAAACTCTTGGTGGGCGCGCGCGCCCGCTTTACCGCTGTGGGCGATGACGATCAATCCATTTACGGCTGGCGCGGCGCAACGCTAGACAACCTGCGCCGCCTACCCACCGACTACCCGAATCTGAAGATCATTCCGCTAGAACAAAACTACCGCTCCACACCGCAAATTTTGCAAGCCGCTAACAACGTGATTAGCAACAACCCCAAGCTATTTCCTAAAAAATTGTGGAGCGACATCAAGGCAGGCGAGCCTGTGCGCGTGGTCGATGCCGACAGCGAAGAGCATGAAGCCGAGCGTGTGGTGGCGCGTATTCAATCGCTACGGGCATCCGAGAGCAGCATCGCAGCGCAGCCTAAGGAGTACGAAGACTTTGCGGTTTTATACCGCGCCAATCACCTCGCCAAAGCGTTTGAAAAAGCCATGCGCAAAGCGGCTATTCCGTACAAAGTTTCGGGCGGTCAAAGCTTTTTTGATCGCGCAGAAATTAAAGATTTGTGCTCGTGGCTGCGGCTTTTGTCCAACAACGACGATGACCCTGCATTCATTCGCGCTGTGTCCACGCCCAAACGCGGCATTGGACACGCCACCTTGGGCACACTGGGAAACTTTGCGTCTAGCTACAAACTGAGTCTCTTTGAAGCGCTATTCACTTCGTCCCTGAGCGGAGCCCTATCCAGTAAGGCTTTGGGGGCATTGCACGAATTTGGACGTTATTTGAATGATCTCGAATTCCGTGCTCGGCAAACCAATGGTGCTGAAGATGCCAAGGCGTTTTTGATGGAATGGTTGAAAGACATTGGCTACGAAAAACATCTCATGGAAGGCGCAGAAACAGAAAAGCTATCTGCCGCCCGTTGGGCCAATGTGCTCGACTTTGTGGACTGGATGAGCAAGCGCTGCGGCGGCGAAATTGACGACACCGCAGGCGTGACCTTGGTCAGCGAATCTAAAACGCTACTTGAGGTCATCCAAAATGTTTCTTTGCTCTCCACGTTGTCCGAACGCGAAGGCGAACAAAACGTGGTCACGCTCTCCACGCTTCACGCCGCCAAGGGTTTGGAGTGGCCACACGTGATGTTGGTAGGCGTGACGGAGGGCTCGCTGCCGTTTAGCCGCAACAAAAAACCAAAGCCAAGCAACAAAACAAAGGGTTCAAAGGTCGCACTTGATGACGACGAAGAGGATGACACAGACGTGCTCGAATCGAAAGCTGAGGATGACATCACTCGCCTGCAAGAAGAGCGCCGTTTGATGTATGTGGGCATCACGCGGGCACGCAACACCCTGATGGTGAGCTGGACCAAAAAGAAAAAAGCGGGACGAGACATGGTCAGCGCCAGCCCCAGCCGTTTTATTGCCGAGATGGCGCTGGATGTGCAAACCATTCGAGAAGATCCGATGGCGAAGCTCAAAGCGCTACGGGCGGAGTTTGCCGCCAAAGCAACGGCTCATGCGCTAAATACAGCTGCGACAGCCGCGTAAACAAAAGCCCTTTTGTCAGCCTAAACTTGGCATATGAATGCGTCTCTTCTATCTCACCCCGTCATCACGTCGCTGCTTCCAGTCATCTTGCTGATTGCCACAGGCTATATGACTGGCAGGCTAGGTTTTATAAGGGCTAGCGCCACCAAGGATTATTCAAACCTCATCTTTTTTGTGCTGCTGCCGCCGCTTTTATTTCGTACCATGGCGCAAACTCACCCCGAGCAATTACAAGTCTTGCCCGTGCTAGCCTATCTTGGCAGCATGGTCGTGACGTTTGCGGGCGTAATGCTGATTAAAGGGGTCAACCAGCGCAGCATTATTTTGAGTTTGGCCGCCACATACGGCAATATCGTGATGATTGGCATTGCTTTAATTGGCTTTGCCTACGGCGTGGAGGGACAAGCCGTGCTGTTTAGTTTGATTTCGGTTCACGCCATTGTGATGCTCACAACAGCTACTTTGATGCTGGAATGGCTACGCAAAAAAGATGAGAACGTGCACCCCTTGCAGACAGCATTAGTCGCGTTGCGTGGTGCACTCTTGCAACCCACCACATGGCCCATTTTGCTGGGGCTTGCCTATAGTCAGACTGGATTTAGTATTCCTGATGTGCTTGACAGACCCATGCAGTTACTAGGACAAGCATTTAGTCCGCTTGCTTTAGTCATGGTTGGACTCACGCTGTCGGCGACACAATTTGGTCATCACATCAAACCTGCTTTGGGTTTAGCGGCACTTAAAAACTTCGTGCAGCCCTTGCTGGTATTGGGTTTTGGGCTATTGCTTGGGCTTCACGGATTACCACTCACAGTCATGGTGGTTGCTGCGTCACTACCCATGGGTGCGAATGTATTTATGTTTTCTCAGCGCTACCAAGAGTCGGAGGCCCTCATGACCACCAGCGTGTCAGTCTCAACGGTTGTGGCTTTGTTTAGTGTGGCGCTCACCATGTCGCTAACGCCCTACATTGCCAAACTATAAAATACGGTAGTTCTCGCCAGCCCTTGCCTTGCAAAGCTGCGCGAGTTTTTATTTGTTCATTCTTCAACTCGTATGACTGCCACCACCACTCGCCTAGCCGACTACACCGCTCCCGCTTTTTGGATTGACTGTGTTGACCTCACGATTGATCTTGACCCCACAAAAACCCGCGTCTTAAACAAAATGCGTGTGCGCCGTAATCCAGATGTGCCTGCACAGGCGCTCAAACTAGATGGCAAAGAACTCAATCTCGCCCGCGTACTGGTGGCTGGGCAAGGCACTAGCTTCAAGATGGAGACGATGGCAAATGGCGATGAAAAACTGGTTTTAGAAAAACTGCCCGAAGGTTTTGAACCCTTTGATCTTGAGATTTTTACCACTTGCAACCCGACCAAAAACACGTCCATGTCAGGGCTGTATGTCAGCAACGATTCGTTCTTTACGCAGTGCGAAGCTGAGGGCTTTCGGCGCATCACTTATTTTTTAGATCGTCCTGATGTGATGGCGAACTACACCGTTACGCTTCGTGCGAGCAAAGCGACGTATCCTGTGCTGCTCTCCAATGGGAACCTTGTGGAGCAGGGCTTACTAGACGGGTCAGGCAATGAAGGAAGACATTTTGCCAAGTGGGTGGATCCGCATAAAAAACCTTGCTACCTATTTGCACTGGTGGCGGGACTTTTGGTTTGCCATGAGCAAAAGGTCAAAGCCAAATCGGGCAGCGAGCATCTACTCCAAGTCTATGTACGCCCAGGTGATTTGGATAAAACCGAGCACGCGATGAAGTCGCTGATGGCATCCATTGCATGGGACGAATCGCGCTTTGGTCTGTCGCTCGATTTGGAACGCTTCATGATCGTTGCGGTGGGCGATTTCAATATGGGCGCGATGGAGAACAAGGGCCTCAACATCTTTAACACCAAGTACGTCCTCGCAACCCAAAGCACGGCAACGGACGGCGATTTTGCAGGGATTGAGAGCGTAGTCGCGCACGAGTATTTCCACAACTGGACGGGCAATCGCATCACCTGCCGCGACTGGTTTCAGCTCTCGCTCAAAGAAGGCCTCACGGTGTTCCGTGATCAAGAGTTCAGCATGGACATGAGTGGTAGCGATACAGCCGCCGCCGTGCAGCGCATCGAGGACGTGCGTAACTTGCGCACCGTGCAATTTGGCGAAGACGCAGGTCCGATGAGCCATCCCGTGCGACCTGCCGAGTATTCGGAGATCAACAACTTCTATACACCAACCGTGTATGAAAAAGGCGCAGAAGTGGTTCGCATGATGCAAACATTGGTTGGTAGAGATGGCTTTGCTGCGGGCATGAAGCTGTACTTCCAGCGTCACGACGGTCAAGCCGTAACTTGCGATGATTTTGCGGCAGCGATTAGCGATGCGAATCCCACATCGCTACTTCCACAGCATCTCGCGCAGTTTAAAAATTGGTATAGCCAAGCGGGTACGCCACGTGTAACGGTGACAGCTAACTACAACGAAACGAATCGTGAATACGTACTCACCCTCACACAAAAACTGCGGGATGGTCAAGCGCCATTTGTGATTCCGTTTGCATTCGGTTTGCTCAGTGCGGACGGCACAGCAATCACGAGCACACATTTGCACGTGATGACGCAAATGAGTGAGACGATTCGCATAGATGGCATACCTACGCAACCTGTGCCCTCGCTTTTGCGCGGATTTACTGCTCCGATCATTGTGGATTACGACTACACAGACGCGGAACTCCTCACGCTAATGGCACACGATACCGACGCCTTCAACCGTTGGGAAGCCGCGCAGCGCTTGATGCTTCGTCAGATTATTGCGGCAGTGAGCGACACCTCCCGCACGCCAGCCTTAACGGATAGCACTCTATCGGCGCTCAAATCTATCCTCGTAGAAGCCAAGCTGGATGCGGCCTTCAGGGCCGCTGTGCTCGCTGTTCCGTCTGAGAGCATGATTGCCGAGCAGATGACTGAAATTGACCCGCAGCGTATCCATACGGTGCGCGAAGCCGTTCGCATGCAATTGGCAACCGATTTACAGGGTGAATGGCAATTGGCATTCGATGACAACCAAATCACTGGCAGCTATTCACCAGACGCAACGTCCAGCGGCAAGCGCGCGCTCGCCAACATGGCACTCAGCTTTTTATGCCTAGCAGACAAAGCCATAGCTGGCAAGGCTTACCAGCGATTTAAAGACGCATCAAACATGACCGACCGCATGGGTGCATTGCTCGCCTTGGTAGGTGCAAAACACGAACTCGCAACTAAGGCACTGGCACGCTTTCACACTCTGTTCACCAGCGACGATTTAGTGATTGACAAATGGTTTGCACTGCAAGCCACCGCCAGCGATGCAGGCGGCGATGTGCTGCCGCTCGTCAAAACCTTAACCAAGCATCCTGACTTCAAAGCTAGCAACCCGAATCGCTTTCGCAGCTTGGTGTTTAGTTACTGCTCGGGCAACCCTGCGGCCTTCCATCGCTTGGACGCGGCAGGCTATGTGTTTTGGAGCGAACAAGTGTTGGCACTCGACGCATCCAATCCACAAGTGGCAGCGCGTTTGGCACGCGCCCTAGAGCGCTGGAAAAAATTAGCCGAGCCTTATAAGAGCGCAGCTAAGGTAGCGATTGAGCGCGTCGCAGCCAAAAGCAACCTCAGCCGCGATGTGCGCGAAGTAGTGACGCGGGCACTAGCTTGAGCTATTTCAGCCGATTGACGTAGCGGCACACATTAGCATCAAACCATGTCACTGAGTACTCGCGGATGATTCCATCACTGCCTCTCGAAATACGCTCAACACGCGGACACACCTCGCCTGCTTTTGGCGTAAAGCCGCCGAGTGTCCAATCGGGGGTAATGCCTAGACTGACGCGATCTTCGGCACTAGCAATCCAAAAGCCTAGGCTCTCTTTGTAAAACAGATAGAGCGCAACGCCTAGGTCTTCTGCTTTTAGTTTTGGATGCTGCGCAGCATCGAAATATATTTCCTCTAACGCAGCTGGGGTACCGCTTAGCAACCGTAGCCTGCGCACGCGGTAGCACTTTTTAGAGAATGAAGTTTGAAATGCTTCGGGCGTGTCGATTTTGTCAAACGAGGCAACGATGGCGCTGGGCAAACCGCCGCCATTCGGTAGCTCCAGTTTAAAAAATTCATACACACTTTTACCGAGCGGCGAAGTACTGCTATTTTGTCTCACATAAGTTCCAGAACCTTGCCTGCGTTCCAGCATTCCACGTGACTCTAATTCCGACAAGGCTTTACGCAACGTTCCTACCGCCACGCCTAGCTTGGTGGCCAGCTCGGCTTCTGGTGGCAGTCGATCGCCTGCCGCATAAAGCCCTGCGGTTATTTCGCGCGTGAGCAGTTCGCTAATCTGTATGTAGACTGGCAATGAGGTTTGGGTAGTGGTAGGTGTATTTTTTTTCATAAAATTATTGCAAAGTCATTTACTATTGATATACTATATCACATGAACACCTTAAATGACACAATTACCAACACTATTGTTCCAGTTAAAAGCCAAGATCTCGATGCTGCCGAGGTTTCGTGGTTTGCGCCACTGTGCTCAGACGACTACCGCTACCTTGGTGTGCCCGATGGCGCGCTTCGTTCTAGCTTTGAAAACACGCGCCTTATTGCACAAACGGCAGACCGCCTAGGTTTTAGAAACATGCTGTGCCCATCGAGCTATCAAGTGGGGCAAGACACGCTCAGCTTTGTTGCTGCGATGGCACCACTGACCAAACAGATGAGCCTGCTCGCCGCCATCCGCATGGGCGAGATGCAGCCCATCATGTTGGCGCGAACCGTTGCCACGTTAGACCATATGCTGAAAGGCCGCTTGACGTTAAACGTGATCTCGTCGGACTTTCCAGGCGAAGTCGCCAGCAACGAGCTACGCTATCAACGCAGCAAAGAGGTGGTTGAGATTTTGAAGCAAGCTTGGACACAAGACGAAATCAATTACGAGGGCAAGGTTTACAACTTCAAAGGTCTCAGCACCCAACCTGTGAAGCCTTATCAACAAAACGGTGGACCGCTTTTGTACTTCGGTGGTTATTCACCCGATGCGGTCAATCTCTGCGCTGAGCACTGCGATGTGTATCTGATGTGGCCAGAAGCCGAAGATCAGCTCGCTGACCGCATGCGCGTAGTGAATGCGCGAGCGCAGCATTACGGACGCACCATCGACTATGGGTTACGTATCCACATGATCGTGCGTGATACCGAAACCGAAGCACGCGAATACGCTGAAGATTTAGTCAGCCAACTCGATGATGAGATTGGTCGCCAAATCCGTGAACGTGCCTTGGATGCCAAAAACTTTGGCGTCTCCATTCAAGCCAAAAACCGCGAGCTAGCCGACGATGCTGGCTACATCGAACCGAACATCTGGACAGGTATTGGTCGCGCCAGATCGGGCTGTGGGGCTGCATTAGTGGGCTCGGTCGATCAGGTCATGAGCAAGATTGAACGTTACAAAAAAATGGGGATTCGCGCCTTCATCTTTTCGGGCTATCCACATCTCAATGAGTGCGAGCAATTCGGAACCAAGGTGCTGCCTCAACTCAAAACATGCTCGCTGCCCGAGGTCTATGGACGCGTGCCATCATCAACTCCTGCAACGCCACTTGGGATGGGCACACGAAAATAACTCTATGCAAAAAATAAAACTCCACCCCTCTCTCCCCGATTTCAGTCGCATCGTCTACGGCGCTTGGCGCATGAACGACGACGTGGACAACGCGCCCAAAGATGCCTTGACAAAAATTCAAGCCGCATTAGATGTAGGTATCACAACCTTTGACCATGCCGATATCTACGGTGACTACTCATGCGAGACTTTATTCGGTGCGGCTTTGCGGTTAGATAGCTCTATCAAAGACCGCATTCAAATCGTCACCAAATGCGACATCATGCTGAAGAGCGAAAAATATCCAGAGCGCCACGTTAAGCACTACGACACCACGCCTGCGCACATCAAAGCCAGTGTGGATGCATCGCTAGCTCGACTTGGCGTGGACGTGATCGACGTGCTCCTCCTCCATCGCCCCGATCCTTTTATGGATGCAGCCGCGACAGGTGCGTGCTTAGATGAACTCGTCAAGATGGGGAAAATCCGAGGCGTCGGTGTCTCAAATTTCAAAACTTGGGATTGGAATTTACTCCAAACCAATATGGAATCACCGCTCGTGACCAATCAATTAGAAATTAGCTTATTGGCTCGCGAGACCCTAACGGACGGCACTTTGGCGCAGGCGCAACAAGCCAAAGCACCGCCTATGGCATGGTCGCCACTAGGTGGTGGGGCTTTATTTATTGATGGCGAAAACGATGGCGGCGGCGCGGCATGGCGTTTGCGTCCAGCGCTGATGCGCATTGCTGAGAACTACGGCGTGCGAACCGATGCGGTCGCTATTGCTTGGCTATTGGCACACCCCGCACGCATCCTGCCCGTGCTTGGCACCACACAAATTCCACGTATTGAAAAATTAGGCGATGCCTTCAAAGTTGATATGACACGCGAGATGTGGTTTGAACTTTTAGAGTTGGCCCAAGGCCACGAGGTGGCATGAACACAATGACTACGTCTACCGCCGACATGAAGCAAGCCATGTCCAGCTTTGCTACAGGCGTGACCGTCATCACGGCACACCACGCAGGGCAAGACTTTGGCATGACATGCAACTCCTTTAACACCGTCTCGTTAGAGCCAGCGCTCGTGCTGTGGTCGCTGCGCACCGTATCTGGTAATCGTGCGCATTTTGAAGCAGCAGGTGGCTACACCGTCAATATCCTGTCCCACACACAACAACCGCTGGCGATGCAATTCACCAAAGGCTCACACGAGGAACGCTTTGCAGGGCTCATGCTGGCAAGACTTCCCACGGGTCGCCCACAAATCCTAGGCTGCACGGCGTGGCTCGATTGCGAGCTAGAGCGCATCATTCCGGCAGGCGATCACGATATTCTGCTGGGGCGAGTTTTAAGTTTTGGCGTGAATGCGAATACGAGCTTAGAGCCGCTTATTTATGCGCGGCGACAATTTGGAAAATTGGCAACCTAGCCAGCGGCGCATCCACCGTGTGATATTGCCCCGCTGCAAACACCTCACCACTCTCAAAGTCTTGCCACGCTTGGCCTGTCGGCAATTTTGGCAAATACACACGCCTTGTTCTAGCACCCTCTTCGACCACGGGTGCAACCAAATACTTAGAGCCGAGCATGAAGTCATCCGAGTCTTTGAAGCACTCTTCATCATTCGGAAAATCGTAGAACGTCGGGCGAATGATAGGTTCGTGATGAGCGCTTGCTCGCTCAAAGCATTCCAGCAAATACGGCATCAGTTTGTAGCGTAGTTCAATCGCTGCAATGACGTCCTTGGTCACTTCTGGGTGCATCCACGGCACATTGCTAAAGTGATCGCCATTGGCATCTTGTTTCCACGAATTCATCACCATGCGTGGATTCAAACTGCAGGCTTGCACCCAGCGCAAAAATAACTCGGGCTCGGGGATGCGTCCATAAAAACCGCCCACATCGTGACCTATATTGAACATGCCAGAGATACTCATTTGTAGGCCTGTGCGAATGTTCCATTTAAGCGTGCGCCAGCTCGTCGTGTTATCACCTGACCATGTTTGTGCGTAGCGCTGAATACCTGGTGAGCCTGCGCGTGACACTGTATAAATTGGCTGGGAAGCCATGTCCTGCTGTGCTTCATACGTTGCACGCGTCATCAAGAGCGAATGCAGCGGCTTGCTTCGG
>JANXRP010000005.1 GCA_025352965.1 Comamonadaceae bacterium | reverse complement strand
CAGCGCGTGATTCCTGAGCTGCGTTTTGTGAATCGCTATCACGACCACGATGGTTATATCTGTATGCTGGGCAATCAAGTGCGCGAATCGTGGAAGAAGACAGGTCAACCGCAGGTACTGGTGATGACCTTTCACGGTGTGCCCGAGCGTACGCTGCATCTTGGCGACATGTACCACTGCGAATGTTTGAAGACGGCGCGTTTGCTGGCTGAAAATTTGGGGCTATCCAAAGCGCAATACCGCGTCACGTTTCAATCACGCTTTGGCCGTGCCAAGTGGTTGCAGCCCTATACCGAGCCAACGCTGGTTTCGCTTGCCAAAGCGGGTATCGAGCGTGTGGATGTGATCTGCCCAGGTTTTACCAGCGACTGCTTAGAGACACTAGAGGAAATTGACATGGAAGCGCGCGAAGCCTTTATCCATGCAGGTGGCAAAGAGTTCAACTACATCCCTTGTCCCAACGATAACTTGGAGTGGATTGGCGTGCTGCGTAATATCGCAGAGCAACATTTGGCGGGTTGGGAGACGAGAGCTGGCCCTGGCACGATTGATTTGCAGCAGTCCAGAGCGCGAGCGCTGCAAGCAGGGGCGAAGGACTAATGGCTGCATTTAGCGATAGCCTTGTTGCAGCGGCACATTTAGTTTTTAATGGTGATGCGGCATTGCTAGCCATCGTCGGCCGTTCACTAGCTGTCAGCGCACTCGCGCTTGTTGTAGGAGGCACCATCGGATTAGTACTGGGCGCTTGGCTCGGTGTGGCTAGGTTCCGTGGTCGAGGTCTCACACTCGTCGTCTTAAACTCCTTGCTGGCTGTGCCTTCTGTGGTTGTGGGGCTTGTGGTGTATTTGTTGCTTTCGCGCACGGGGCCACTCGGATTTTTGGGTTGGCTGTTTAGTTTCCAAGCCATGGTGGTGGCGCAGTCGCTCTTGGTGTTGCCAGTGGTGATGGCACTCACAAGGCAAGTGGTAGAGAGTGCCGAGACCACACACGGCGAGCAATGGCGATCTTTGGGTGCGGGTACGCTTGCGCGTTCGGTGCTGCTGGCGTTTGATGAACGCCATGCGCTGTTTATGGTATTTGTGACCGCCTTTAGCCGCGCCATTACTGAGGTGGGCGCAGTGATGATTGTGGGCGGCAACATCGACGGCTTTACGCGTGTGATGACAACCGCGATTGCGCTAGAGACTAGCAAAGGCGATTTGCCGCTAGCGATGGGCTTAGGTTTTGTGCTTTTAGCGGTGATGTTGGCACTGAATGGCTTGGTGGCCTTAGTGCAATATGCGCAAAAGCGCATGGATAGTGGCTTACGAGATGGCGGGGCGAGCAAATGATCAATCTCATTACGTTGCAAAACGCCAGCGTTCAATTTGGAGCGCAAATGGCGTTGTCATCTTGTTCGTTATCGATTGTTAAAGGTGAACGCGTAGCCTTGCTAGGCGCAAACGGCAGCGGCAAAAGCACGCTGCTTAGGCTCTTGCACGGGCAGCAAAAACCAAGTAACGGGGAGCGCATCAGTCACACAGATGCGCATCAGGTGATGGTGTTTCAGCAGCCGCATATGCTACGTTTATCGGCACTAACCAATGTGATGCTCAGCTTATGGTTTTCTGGAAAATCGTTGGCGACTGCCAAACTGGACGCTCGGCAAGCCTTATCCAACATGGGTTTTGATGGCATCATGCACCGCAATGCGCGAGCCATGTCGGTTGGGCAGCGTCAGCGCTTGGCGCTTGTTAGAGCGTGGGCATTACAACCTGATATTTTATTTTTAGATGAGCCAACCGCATCGCTAGACCCAGCCGCAAGGCGAGAAGTCGAAGCATTAATTCAACAGTTTGCGACGAGCGGTTGCAGCATTATTTTTGCTAGTCATAACCTAGGGCAAGCCAAACGGTTAGCCACTCGGGTCATTTACTTAGAGCAAGGAAAGCTAATGGTTGACTTGCCCAAAGATGAGTTTTTTGACAAAACCAAGCCCAATCGTGCCGAACAGTTTTTGCAAGGTGAGCGCCTATGAAAAAAATGATCTTGGCGGCTGGCTTGTCGTTCTGTGTGATCACTTGCTATGCCCAGTCGTTGATCTTGGCGACGACGACCACGACCGAGCAATCGGGCTTGCTAGATAAATTGCTACCAACTTTCACAAAAGACACGGGTATTGCTGTTAAGCCAGTCATTATGGGAACAGGTCAAGTGTTAGATGCCGCTAGGCGTGGCGATGTGGATGTGGTGCTGTCGCATGATCGCGAGTCCGAAGAAAAGTTTGTGGCGGATGGCTTTGGCGTGAGGCGTTTTGACGTGATGTACAACGACTTTATTTTGATTGGGCCGCTGGATGATCCAGCCAAAACAGCAGGACACGATATCGTGAAAGCCTTGCTGGTATTGGCGCGTAGCAGCGCCACTTTTTATTCGCGTGGCGACAAAAGCGGCACGCACATGGCTGAGCTACGCTATTGGCAAATCGGCGGTGTCCGCGACAAAACGCAGTACGGTGCCAACTACAAAGAATGTGGCTGCGGGGTTGGGCAAGCGCTCAACTTGGCGGCTGCGACCGACGGAGCCTATGTGCTGGCAGACCGTGGCTCGTGGTTGAATTTCAAAAATCGCGCGAGGCTCAAAATTTTGGTGGAAGGTGATACGAGGCTTTTTAATCAATATGGCGTGACAGCAGTCAATCCAAAAAAGCATCCACATGTCAAAGTGCGCGAGGCACAGACCTTTGTCGATTGGCTCACAAGCCCGCGCGGGCAAGCGGCTATCAACGCCTACAAAATCAACGGTCAACAATTGTTTTTTGCAAATGCAAAATAGCACTTTATAAGAGGATTCAGATGTACAAATTTATTAAACTTTTTTTAACAATTAGCCTTGCTTTAGTACTTTCAAATGGCGTTCAAGCACAGCAAGCCAACATCGTGATGTCAAGCACGACATCGACCGAGCAATCGGGTCTTTTTTCGTACCTGCTGCCCGAATTCACAAAGGCAACAGGTATTGCTGTCAAAGTGGTGGCGCTAGGCACAGGACAAGCGCTAGATATGGCGCGGCGTGGCGATGCCGATGTTGTGTTTGTGCACGACTTGGTAGCCGAGCAAAAATTTTTAGCGGAAGGATTTGCCACCCGTCGTTTCGATGTGATGTACAACGACTTTATTTTGATTGGGCCGGAAAGCGACATTGCAAAAGCCGCGGGCAAAGATGTGCTGGGTAGCCTCAAAAAGATTGGAGCCATTGGCGCACCTTTTGTCTCGCGTGGCGACAAGAGCGGAACCCATGCGGCCGAGTTACGCTATTGGTCGATGGCGGGCATGATGGGCAGGGAGAGTTTTGGTGCGGGCTATAAAGAATGCGGCTGCGGTATGGGGCAGGCGCTTAATATGGCGGCAGCTACTGATATGTACGTCATCTCAGATCGCGGTACATGGTTGAACTTTAAGAATCCACGCGCACTCAAAATCTTGGTGGAGGGAGACCAAAAACTGTTTAACCAATATGGCGTGATGGTGGTCAATCCTGCCAAGCATCCGCAAGTTAAGGTGCGCGAGGCACAGGCCTTTGTGGATTGGGTCATTTCACCTGCGGGTCAAGCTGTCATCAACGGCTACAAGATCAACGGACAGCAACTCTTTTTTGCGAACGCTAAGTAACTTGCGAGGACGATTACTTCTCTTTCCCCATCACCAAATCAGGCAAATAAGTCACGATTTGTGGGAAGACGGTCACCAGCACAATGCACACAACTAAACACGCAAAGAATGGCAATGCGGCGCGCGCGATCGTGTTGCTGTCTTTGCCCGTCATGTTTTGCAGCACAAAGAGGTTAAAGCCCACGGGCGGTGTGACTTCGGCAATTTCGACCAAGAGCACGATGAAGATGCCAAACCAGACCAAATCAAAGCCTGCTTTTTGAATCATCGGCAGTACCACCGCTGCGGTCAACACAATCATGCTGATGCCATCGAGTGCCGTCCCCAAGATGAGATAGACCACGGTGAGCACCGCAATCAAGGCGTAGGGCGAGAGGTTCATGGCGCTGACCCATTCGGCCAGTTCACGCGGGATGCCCGTAAACGCCATGGTTTTGGTTAAGAATGCCGCACCCGCCAAGATGAACATGATCATGCAACTGGTGCGCGTCGTGCCCATCAAACCTTCGCAAAAGTTTTGCCAAGTCAGGCCGCCGCCAAATGCCGCAATCGCAAGCGACCCTGCCACGCCGTATGCCGCGCATTCGGTAGCTGTGGCGTAACCTGCAATCAAGACCCAGCAAACAAAAATGATGAGCAAGGCACATGGAATCAATTGCTTTGAAGCGACGATCTTTTGCCAGAAGGTGGTGGGCGGGTCAGCGGCTGGCACCAGCTCTGGATTGCGCCAACTCCACCACATGATGTAGCCACTAAAGAGCGCCATTAGCAAAAAGCCTGGCAAGAATCCAGCGAGAAAAATACGAATAATGGAGGCGTCCGCCGCCACGGCATAGACCACCATGGTGATGGAGGGCGGAATCAAAATGCCCAGCGTGCCAGCGGTGGCGAGTGAGCCGAGCGCCAGCTTTTCGTCATACCCGCGTTTCATCAGCTCAGGCAATGCAACCTTGCTGATGGTGGCGCAGGTGGCTGCTGACGAGCCTGAGACTGAGCCAAAAATGCCGCAGCCCAAAATGGTGGTGTGCATCAAGCGACCTGGCACAGCGTTCAGCCATGGGCGCAGGCCTTCAAACATTTGTTCCGATAGTTTGGTGCGAAACAAAATTTCGCCCATCCAAATGAACAAAGGAAGCGCAGCCAATTCCCATGACGCGTTACTTTCCCAAAACGAACTAAACAAATTCTTAGCAGGCGCAGTCGTTGTAAAAAAGGCTTGCCCGACCCAGCCGCAAATGGCAAGCGTCATGGCAATCCAGACGCCGCCCGAGAGGAGTAAAAGCATGAGAAACAGCAAGATGCCGCCGACAGTCAAGATATCCATGATGGCTTTCTAAAGATGTTTAGACATCAGCACTGAAATCACCTTTGGCGTGACGCTCTTCAACGAGGCGCACAAAGGTCGGTACGCCACCCTTGAGCACGATGATGAGTTCGTCCAGCACTGCAACAAACAAGAGCACCGAGCCAAACGCGAACGAGCTTTGTGGGATCCACAAAGGCAGCGCCAAGAGGCCTTGGGCCACGTCATTGAACTGGTAGCTCTCAAGCGTAAAGCTGATCGCCGCGTAAGCAAGGTAAGCCGTGGCAACCGTGCCGATGAGTAGGGAGCCAATTTCAAACGAGCGTCTTGTTCGGGCATTCATTTTCTCTAACATCAACGTCACACGAACAAAGTCACCATGCTTAAACGCATGAGCCATTGCAAAGAAGGCCGCTGCCGCGCAGCACCAAGCCACTACGTCGTTGACCGCGCCTGTCTTTACGCCAAACTCGCGCAAGATAGATTGACCGACCATCAAGAGCGCAATGAGTGCAATAAAACTTGCACCAATCGCCCCGCAGGCAAGGTAGAGTTTGTCTAAAAACGTTCTCATTTAGGGGGGCTTATTTCTTTGCTTTGAGTTTGTTGTACTCAGCCACAATCGCCTTGCCTTCGTCGCCCGACACCTTCAGCCAATCAGCTAACATAATCTGCCCGATTTGCTGCATATCGGCTTGCAATTTTGCTGATGGCTTGATGATCTTCATGCCCTTCTCGGTGAGCAATTTTTTGTACTCTTCGTTTTTTTCAGCCGATACCTTCCAGCCGCGCGTTTCAGCTTCTGCCGCTGCTTTGGTGAGTGCCGCTTGCGTTGCTGCATCCAGCGCATTAAACGATTTCAAGTTCACGATCACGGCGTTTTTAGGAAGCCAAGCCTGCGTGTCATAAAAGTTTTTGATGGACTCATACGTCTTGCTGTCGTAACCCGTAGAGCCTGAGCTCATGTAGCTCTCGACCACACCTGTTGCCAGCGCCTGCGAGAGCTCCGCTGCTTGAATCGTGACGGTTTGCGCGCCAATGAGTTCAGCAATTTTGGCAGTGGCTGGGCTGTAAGCGCGCCATTTGATGCCGCGTAAATCAGCCACAGACGAAAGTTCGCGCTTGCTATAAATCCCTTGCGGCGGCCATGCCACAGCGAAGAGCAGTTTCATGCCTTGTGCTGCCAAAGCCTTATCCATGGCGGG
>JANXRP010000185.1 GCA_025352965.1 Comamonadaceae bacterium | reverse complement strand
GACGTTGAGCACTTTGCCTACTGCGCCAGTGGCCGTAATCTTGGCTGCACCGTCCTCAGAAGTCGCCGTGCCAATGACGGTGAATCCATCTTTGAGAAGTTGTGCCGCAATCGCTGCGCCGATGCCGCGAGTAGCGCCTGTCACAAGTGCAATCTGGGGTGCAATTTTTTGTTCAGACATGTTTATTCCTTTTTCAACTTTATGCGTAGCAGTTCTCTAAACCTTGCAGCAAGATGTCTTTGGGCAAATCAATACCAATAAAAACCATCTTGCTATTGCGCACTTCGTCTTTGGCCCACGCAGGACCTAGGTCGCTGCCCATGAGTTGGTGTACGCCTTGGAAGATGACTTTACGGTCCGTGCCTTTCATATTTAAAACGCCTTTGTAGCGCAGCATTTTGGGACCGTAGATATTGACGATCGCGCCCAAGAAATCTTCCAGCTTGGCAGGGTCGAGTGCTTTGTTGGCGCGGAAGACAAAGCTCTTCACATCGTCGTCTGTGTGATGATGATGCAGGTGTTGCTCGCCATGATCGTGCCCACAATGCTCGTCGTGTACGTGATCGTGATCGTGATCATGGTGATCTTCAACTTTCAAAAAGTCGGGATCAATATCTAACTTGGCATTCAGGTTAAAGCCGTGCAAGTCAAAGACTTCTTTTAGAGGCATTTCACCGAAGTGCACCAGCTTTTGTGGCGCACGAGGGTTCATGTGCTTGAGGCGATGCTGAAGCGCGTCCAAGTTTGCCGCGCTCACCAATTCCGATTTGCTGATAAATAACTGATCGGCAAAACCCACTTGGCGACGCGCTTCTTGGCGCGTGTTGAGTTGATCGGCAGCGTGAACCGCATCCACTAGCGTGAGAATGGAGTCGAGCAAATAGCTCTCAGCAATCACGTCGTCCATAAAGAAGGTTTGCGCCACAGGACCAGGATCGGCAAGGCCTGTGGTTTCAATCACGATGCGATCAAAGCTGAGTTCACCTTTGCGTTTTTTCTCGGCCAACTCAGTCAAAGTAGTCCGCAAATCTTCACGGATAGTGCAGCAGACGCAGCCGTTGCTCATTTGAATAATTTGCTCTTTCGTCTCGCTCACCAAGATGTCGTTGTCGATGTTTTCTTCGCCAAATTCGTTTTCAATCACGGCGATTTTTTGCCCATGTGCCTCCGACAAAATGCGTTTAAGCAGTGTAGTTTTGCCAGAGCCTAAAAAGCCAGTGAGGATGGTTGCGGGGATAAGTGCCATGATTTGTTTTTGTAAGGAGAGAAAAAGTTGATTTTATCGGGCTGTCACGCGTGAGAAGCGAATCGCTCTTAGATGGGACTGATTCGTTAAACTTTCAAGTGAGCTTATATTCTTATTTCAAACAGGAGTCCGTTATGCGCAAATTGCTTATTGCCCTCGTTTTAGGTGTTTCCAGCCTCGCGGCGTTAGCCCAAACCAAGCCGATGGTCAAGGACTTGGGGGCGGAGTTGCCAACTTCTGCTGCTTACATTGGCAACAGCTTTTTTTACTACAACAACGGCATGCCAGGGCATGTGGGATCGTTGATCAACGCCGATAAATCGGGTCTCAAGTATCGCAACGTGATGATTACCATGGGAGGCTCGGGGTTCGATTGGCATGATGTGGAATCGTATTTCCGTCCGAATGCCATTAGTCGTTATTCATTCGATGCTGCCAACAATGTCGTATTTAATAAGCTGGATAAATTGTTTGATGCCGCCGTGCTAATGGATTGCAGCCAGTGCCCACTTCATCCGCAGTTGAAAGGCATCTTTACCGAGTACGCCAAAAAGAACAGTGATACGGTGCGTAAATTTGGCACCAAGCCCGTCTTTTTTATGTCGTGGGCGTATCAAGATAAACCTGAAATGACAGCGCAACTGTCAGAAGCTTACACAAAGGCTGGTAACGACAATGGCGCACTCGTTATTCCTGCGGGACTTGCATTTGCACGCTCGATTGCACAAAAGCCTGAACTTAATTTGTACGTGGCCGACAAACGTCATCCAACGTTGGCAGGCACTTACTTAGCGGCTTGCACTACTTACGCGGCTTTGTATAAGCGCTCTCCCATTGGCAACACCTACACCGCAGGACTAGATGCAGCAACCGCCGCGCATTTACAAAACGTGGCGTGGGAGACCGTGCAAGATTATTTCAAGCCTTAGCTCGGGGTTATTAAAGATTCCCAATCTAAAAGTACTGCCACTTGCTTGCGCAAATAACTCGTTGACAGCATTTGCGCTCCCCAAACAGGGATACGACCAGCATATTCGCCCAATAACCAGATTTGCCGCACCATGACGAATGCCGCGATTGCATCAAAATCGTTAGTTCTCAATTTTCGAACAGTACGGTAACCTTTGAGAAAATGTCGCCAACTCTCGAGCGAGGGCTCATCAAATCGAGCGCCCACTTTGCGCGGCAACATATTCCAAAGGAAGACGCTGAGATCGTAAGACAACCAGCCAGGGCCAGCATCGTCGAAATCGAAAAAGGCTGCGACTCTTGCGCCGTCCTGGCCTTCAATCATAAAGTTGTTGCTCCCGTGACAATCTCCGTGACAAGCGACGCGCGTTAGGTTTTGTATTGCCGTGATGCGAGCTGTCAGACGTTGACCTATCTCTATAAAACTAGTGCGAAGGGCTTCGTCCGTCGTTGAAGCCGCGCAAATTCGCTTAATCGGCGCATCTAGCAAAAAAGGCAGTTCAAGAACGTAGCGGCTAGCCGGGCCTTGGTACGTCATGCCTGCTTCGTGCATCAGTGCTAAGCCACGGCCTGTTGCTTCGGTGTCTGGCATTGAATTCTCTGGTAACTCTTCTCCGTCCAAATGCTCGAACAGCATGAGCAAACGTGGGCCTTCTGGTAAGTCCATCTGAAATGCTGCTGAGTTATCACGAGTGGGTATCGAAGCTGCCACAGCAACATTCGCCCGTCTCAAATGGTCCAAGAACGCCGCCTCGTAGTCTGAGTTGGGAGCTCCGCGTGGACGATGATCGCTTAGGCGCGCCACCGCCCTTCGTCCATCAACAAAATCTAGACAAAATATGTGGTTAAAGCCGGGACGCAGAAGCACGCAGTGTTTAACAGCGCCTAGCGCGTAGCCCTGCTCAATGGCTTGGGCCACGGTCTCTCCAGTAGGTATGGATTGAGCAATCATGGGTTACTCAATGGCTTGCGTCGACTGACGTGTCCAATCCCAAAGCAAGCGCCCAACGGACTCCAGCCCTTGCTTTTTAAGCGCCGAAAAAAGGCGAACTTCGCCGCCGCCCGCGTTGAGCTTGGCAATCGAGAGTGCCTTGGAAGCCTCAGTTTTATTGAGTTTGTCGCTCTTAGTCAGTACCACTAAAAATTTGAGCCCCGATTCGACGCGAGGGCGTAGCATCTCTAAGAGTGCTTCGTCGTAATCGGTCAAACCATGACGTGGATCGCACATCAAAACGACCGCTTTTAAGTTTTCTCGGGTGATGAGATAGTTCGCCATCACCGCTTGCCAGCGCGCCTTGTCCGACTTAGACACCGCCGCATATCCGTAGCCTGGCAAATCGGCAAACACCGCGTCGTTGATCTTTTGCTTACCTAGCGCAAACAAGTTGATGCTTTGCGTGCGTCCTGGCGTTTTGGAAGCGTAGGCTAGCCTGTGCTGCTGCGTCAGCGTATTGATACAGGTCGATTTTCCTGCATTAGAGCGCCCCACAAAAGCGATTTCTGGCAGGTCGTGGGCGGGGAGAAACTCCAGTTTGGGTGCTGTGGTGAGGAACTTGGCAGTGTGCAGCCAACCCATAATTTGTTTGTCTGTAAGCGGCAAACTGGCGGGTGGTGTGGCAGGGGGTGAGTTGTCGAGCATGAGGCATTGTAAAATGCAAGGCTGTACTTTCCTTATTTGACTACTTATTCTTTTTGCGCCATGAAGTTACTTGCTACTCTCATCGTCTCTACATCCCTCATCACAAGCCTTGCCACAAGCGTTGTTTTTGCGAATGAACCAGCAGAAACGGCGGCTCCAGCAGCGTCTGCTGCTGCCAAAGTCGCCAAGCCAGACTTGAATGCAGGTGCCGCCAAGTTTGCAGCGACCTGCGCCGCTTGCCATAACGCCGATGGCAATTCCGCCATTCCTGCCAACCCCAAGCTAGCGGGTCAGCACCCAGAGTATTTGCTTGAGCAATTGCGCGAATTCAAATCGGGCAAGCGTGCCAACCCTGTGATGGGCGGTATGGTGGCAGGTTTGACGGACGACGACATGCGCAATATCGCCTACTGGGCGGCGGCGCAAAAACCAAAAGCGGGTTTTGCTAAGAATGCAGAGCTTGTCAAAATGGGTGAAAAAATCTACAAAGGCGGCATTGCAGACCGCCAAGTGCCAGCTTGCGCAGGTTGCCACAGCCCAACAGGCGCAGGCATTCCAAGCAAATACCCACGTTTGTCGGGTCAACACGCTGACTATGTGGCGACACAGCTCACAGGTTTCCGTGACGGCACGCGCAAAAACAACGCATCTA
This sequence comes from Comamonadaceae bacterium, assembly GCA_025352965.1. GTDB lineage: Bacteria > Pseudomonadota > Gammaproteobacteria > Burkholderiales > Burkholderiaceae_C > JASGCK01. The sequence continues at coordinate 6,614 of JANXRP010000185.1, read as the reverse complement.
TGAGCCAAGTGACTGCTAAGCTGAACGACAAAGAGATCAAAGCGCTTGCTGATTACGTTGCGGGCTTGCGCTAAACCGATCGACGTTTTGTGTCTGTTTCCACCCACGGGCTACGCCTAAAGCATACGGCTCGCTGGGTTCGCAACGCAGTCGAGCTGCTCTCGGCGATGCGCTTTGCCATCGCGCTGCTCACGATCATTTGCATTGCCAGCATCATTGGCACGGTTTTAAAGCAGCAAGAACCTTTTGGTAATTACGTCAACCAATTTGGCCCGTTTTGGGCAGAAGTCTTCGCCAAGCTCTCGCTCTTTGCGGTCTACAGTGCTTGGTGGTTTTTGCTGATTCTGCTGTTTCTCGTCATCAGCACCAGTTTGTGCGTTGCACGTAACACGCCGCAGATCTTGCGCGACCTGCAAAATTTTAAAGAGCACCTGCGCGAGCAAAGTTTTAAAGCATTTGCTCACAACGCGGTATGGACTGTGGCTTCCCAGCCATCCACTGCCGTAGCCCATATCCAGCAAGCCTTTGCAGGCATGGGTTGGAAAACCAGAACGCAAATCAGGACTGATGGCACTTTGATTGCTGCCAAAGCTGGCGGAGGTCACAAGATCGGCTACATCGCCGCGCACAGCGCCATTGTGTTGGTCTGCGTGGGCGGTTTGCTGGATGGCGACATGCTGACGCGCGCGCAAATGTGGTGGGGTAACAAGGTGGTGTTTACAGGCGGCGGCATGATTGCCGATGTGCCCGAAACTTCGCGCTTATCAAAAAGCAACCCTGCCTTCCGCGCTAATCTTTTAGTGGCGGAGGGACAAACCGCAGGTACGGCGATTCTCCAGCAACCCACGGGTGTGCTGCTGCAAGAGCTGCCGTTTTCGATTGAGCTTAAAAAATTCATCGTCGAGCATTACTCCACGGGCATGCCCAAATTGTTTGCCAGTGATATCGTGATTCATGACAAGACCACGGGTGAAAAAACCACGGCGCGAGTCGAGGTCAATCATCCCGTCAATTACAAAGGAATCAACATTTTTCAGTCCAGCTTTGACGATGGTGGATCACGCGTCAAATTGCAATCGGTGCCGATTGCGCAGGGCGGCAAATCCATTGAGTTGGAAGGCACCATAGGCGCAAGTAGTGCGCTGACGAATGGCACAGACAAAATGACACTCGAGTACACCGCGCTACGCGTACTCAACGTCGAGACCTTTGGCAAAAAAGATCTGCGAAATGTGGGCCCTTCGATTACCTACAAACTGCGCGATGCGGCAGGGCAGGCACGCGAGTTCCATAACTACATGTTGCCGATTAAGTTTACGGATAGCGAAACGGCTGTGCATCTGATTGGCGTGCGTGATACGCCAGCAGAGCCCTTTCGCTATTGGCGCATTCCGTCCGACGACAAGGGTAGCGTGAACGGCTTCTTGCGCCTCGGCCAAGCTGTGCAAAGCGCGCCAGCTACGCAAGCGGCGATCCAGCGCTACTTAGCCAAAGCAAGTGATCCCACAAAGCCAGATATGAAAGCGGCACTGCAAACGTCTGCCGAACGCGTGATGACACTCTTTGCTGGACAGGATGGACTTGAATCCAGCGGCTTGCAAGGCATTGCGGATTTTTTAGAAAAAAATGTGCCAGAAGATCAGCGCATCAAAACCAGCGAAGTGCTGATTCGTATTTTGAATGGCGTGCTCTACGAACTGGCTGAACCGCAACTTAAAGACAAAGGGGATTGGCTCAATCAAGCCGTGCTCGCGCTTTCAGATGCCAAGGCTTATCCCGCGCCTATGATCTTTCAGCTCAAAGATTTCACGCAAGTGCAAGCCAGTGTTTTCCAAGTCGCCAAAGCACCAGGCCAAACCATTGTGTACACGGGTGCGGTGCTGCTCATCATTGGCGTGTTCTTTATGCTCTTTGTACGCGAGCGGCGCGTGTGGGTGTGGATCAAGCCTGCTGGGGAATCTACCGACATCAGCATGGCTTACGCCACCAATCGCAAAACGATGCAAAGCGATCAAGAGTTTGAACGCTTACGTCAGCAGCTCGGGCAGACGTAACGTCATGAAAATCTTGTCATTGATCCCCCCAATGACGCAGCTCAATACGCCGTATCCATCGACGGCGTATCTCACGGGTTTTTTGCGCTCACGTGGTTTTGAAGCCGTGCAAGAAGACTTGGCGCTGGCGCTGGTTTTAAAGCTGTTATCCAAAGACGGCTTGACCAATATCCATAAGGCTTGCGAAGCATTATTGGCTGGCAAGCCACAGCAGGATTGGCCTAGCACGTTGCACTCGTTTATGGATCAGTACGCTAGTTACGCATCTACCATCGACGCGGTGATTCGGTTTTTGCAAGGCGGTGACTCAACCTTGGCACACCGAATCGGAGCACGTGGCTTTTTGCCCGAAGGACCAAGATTCGATGCGCTCGACAATTTTGCAGATGACGAAGGATCGGATTCGCTCGCTTGGGCGTTTGGTGCATTAGGCGCACAAGACCGTGCGCGGCACATTGCCACGCTGTACTTAAACGACTTGGCGGACGTGATCAAACACGCTGTCGATCCGCGTTTTGAGTTTGTGCGTTACGCTGAAAAATTGGCGGCAAGCCAAGCCACGTTTGATCCGCTGGCCGAGGCGCTGGCCGCGCCGCACAATTTGGTGGACGAGATATTAGAGACGCTCACACTAAACGCCATCCATTTGCATCAACCCACAATGGTCTTGGTCTCAGTGCCCTTTCCTGGCGCGGTGTATGCGGCATTTCGCATCGCGCAAACCATCAAACGCCATCACCCAAACATCGTGCTGGAGCTAGGTGGCGGCTTTGTCAATACCGAACTGCGCGAGTTGAGCGAATCTCGTGTGTTCGATTACTTCGACTACATCACGCTGGATGCGGGCGAGCGCCCACTCTTGGCACTCATCGAGCATCTGCAAGGCAAGCGCTCCGCACAGCGATTGGTTCGGACGTTTCATAGAGAGAAACGACAAGATACCGATGGCATGGGTGTCGTGCAGTACACCAACTTCGTCGAGCCCGATATTGCATTCGATGATGTGGGCACACCGACGTGGGATGGCTTGCCGCTTGCCAAATATCTCTCGCTGCTCGATATGCTCAACCCCATGCATCGCCTGTGGAGCGATGGGCGCTGGAACAAGCTCACGGTGGCGCACGGCTGCTATTGGAAGAAGTGCAGCTTTTGCGATGTGAACCTCGACTACATCTCGCGCTATGACGCAGCAAGCGCCGAAACGCTGGTCAATCGCGTGGAAGAAATCGTGGCCGAGACAGGGCAAACAGGCTTTCATTTAGTCGATGAAGCCGCACCGCCAAAATCACTCAAAGCCTTTAGCCATGAGCTTTTGAAGCGCAACACCAGTATCTCGTGGTGGGGCAATGTGCGGTTCGAAAAAACATTCGATGCGGAGCTTTGCAATCTGATGGCCGACAGCGGTTGCATTGCGATTTCGGGCGGACTGGAGGTGGCATCTGACCGCTTACTCAAGCTCATGAAGAAGGGTGTATCAGTCGAGCAAGTGGCTCGCGTGACCAAAGCGTTCAGCGATGCAGGCATCTTGGTGCATGCGTATTTGATGTACGGCTTTCCTACGCAAACCGTGCAAGACACAGTCGATAGCCTAGAGTACGTGCGGCAATTGTTTGCGGCAGGTTGCATTCAATCGGGCTACTTCCATCGTTTTACTTGCACGGTGCATTCGCCCGTAGGCTTAAACCCAACGGACTATGGCATCACGCTGCAGCCCTTGCCAGACGTGGCCTCTGGCAAGGTATTCGCTAAAAACGATGTGCAATTTGATGACCCCACAGGTGTCGATCACGACGCACTAGGTGTCGCGCTCAACAAGGCGCTCTACAACTACATGCACGGTATCGGACTAGAAACCAATGTGCGCAATTGGTTTGAAGACCGTGTGCCGCGCACGACGGTGGCGAAGGATTTTGTTGAGCGGGCGCTTGGGGGCACATAGTCTGTAAACCGAAGCGTATGAATTCATCAGCTTGGCATAATTTTTCGCTCTAATCCAATGAAATGATGGGTGGAGCTCTTCACGTTAAAGCAACTCAATGCCGAAGCGCCGAACTGTGAGGGCAAATAGGCCGAAGCAGACGACTGTGATGACGACGCACGCTAGCAGAGTGAGCCAGAATCCAAGGCGTGGAAGCAATACTGGAAATGCCAAAAACATTGGCAATGTAGGAACAACGTACCAAAACGTGTACCAAGCATGGTTGGCAATTTTTTCCTGTGGTTGCTCCTCAACGTAGAGCCAAATGAGCGCAAGCACTGTAACGATAGGAAGTGCAGCAACGACACCCCCTAATTTGTCACTGCGTTTTGCTACCTCGGATACGAGCACGACAACCGCAGCCGTGAGGAAGTATTTTGTGATGAGCCAGACCAATATTACTTCTCCAAAGATGTCTAACGTACAGTACGCGACAGATTTGTCACACGAAGCGCATACTTTAAACCAACTCCACCCTAGCCCACCGCACACGCTGGTCAACGTAGTAGCCGACGTACTCGGTGTAGGTGAGGAGAACACGGTTGCAAGCCTTGTTCTGATTGTCTCTGCTGGTTATGATGCTGCACCTCCTAAGGAATGATGATGACGATTGAAAACGCCCAGTCCACGCGTAAAGCTTTGACTTTTTCCAAACTTAAAAAATATCTCGACCCAAGGCAGTATTGGGTTTGGGGCGCGGTCGCAGCAGTATGCGTGGCGGCTTTAATTGCGAGCTTGGTTGCTGCTTACCCAGATAGAGATATCGTCATTGCAGCTGGCCCCGAGGGTAGTTACTTTGAGTTGACCGCAAAACAATACGCGGTTGCGCTCAAACGGGCGGGTGTCAATGTAAAAATTATCAATACTGCTGGCGCACGCGAGAATATTGAACGCATCAACGATCCCAAGCAAGACATCGATTTTGCTTTCACACACGGGGGTGTTACCAATGCAAAAGAGTCTCCCAATCTCATCTCTGTTAGCAGCATAAACTACGACCCATTGTGGATTTTTTATCGCAACAAAATAGGCGTACTCACTAAATTAAATCAATTGCAAGGTCTGCGCATTGCTATTGGAAAAAAAGGTAGCGGTATGAACGGTTTGAGCCTGCGCATGCTGGGCGCGGCTGGAATTACAAAAGCCAACTCGCAGATTATTGAGATGAATATCTCTGATGCAGACGAGGCGCTAATCGCAGGGACGATAGATGTGGCTCTCATCATGGATCCGCCCGATACCGCGCGGGTACAAGATTTTTTTAAATCACCAGGCGTGGTCGTGATGGATATGTCCGAACAAGCCGAGGGCATTCAACGTAATTTACCGTATCTGCATGTGCTCAATCTCCCGGCGGGAACCATTAATTTGCAGAAGCAAATTCCAGCGCAAGATGTCAAAGTATTGGCGACGACTATGACGATGGTCGCTCGTGAAGCAACGCATCCTGCACTGGTTTATCTGTTGATGAGCGAAATGGACAAAATTCACGAGCCCCCCAGCCTCATGCACAAAGAAAATACGTTCCCGTCGGACCAAGACGTTGATTTGCCGCTAAGCGTGCAATCTGAGCGTTACTTTAAAGACGGCAAACCTTTCCTTCAACGCTATCTCCCTTTCTGGCTTGCTAGCACGGTAGAGCGATTAATTGCAATTTTGATTCCGATGGCGGCTATTTTGATTCCCGTTTTTCAACTGATACCCAAAGCCATTCAATGGCTTAACAAAAGCAAGTTAACGCGTTGCTATCAAAAATTAATTGAGCTTGAACAAAGGGTGAAATTGCCTCCGAACACTAAAGAAGAATACGCAACACTTAAAACTGAATTTGATAAACTTTTGCGTCTTGTTGATCACTACACAGACAATAGAAAAATATCGCTGCAATACTCTGAACAGGTTTACGTTTTGAAGGAACACATTGCATCTGTTCAAGCTAAGTTGGGTAGCGCTACGGCTTAATTGATTTCATCATTTCTATCTGCGCCCACCTCACACGCGGGTCAACGTAATAGCCACCGTACTCGGTGTAGGTGAGGAGCACACGCTGGCAAGTCTTGCAGCTAAAAGCGTCGCAGCGGTTATACGGAAAGTGTTTGGCTGAGATGGGTGCGTCGGGCGAGTCGTAGTTTGTGCCATCGGGGTGATGCTGCTCAAACGTTGGCTCATAAATATCGGGGTCGCGCAAGGTGCCGATATGCGTCATTTGCGTTTTAGGAAAACGTTCATCGGGTACGCTTTCCCACGCTTCGCAACCACCAACGGCACAGCTGCAAGCCTTATGAGGCGTGGCTTGCAGGGCGGTTTTGAGTGTGATGTTGTCTAGTAACCTAATGTCCATGCTCGGCGGTCACTCAGGCGTAATGCCCGCCAATTTGACCCAACCTGCCCATTTTTTGATTTCAGCATCAATCGTTTTTGCAAGCGCAGCAGAGTCTTGTACATCCATGTCAATGCCTGCATTGCCAAGCTTTTCGCGAACATCTGGCTTTGCCAGTACGGTACGCAGAGTTGCCTCTAATTTTTTGGCGGCATCAGGTGGAATACCCGCAGGCGCCATGATGGCGAACCATGCGCTGACG
>JANXRP010000129.1 GCA_025352965.1 Comamonadaceae bacterium | reverse complement strand
GCTTGCCACCACGCGCAGACGCGCTCCGCACGAGTCCCCTGCTTTGCGAAGCCCATCCATCAAGGCTTCCAAGGCAGACACGTCCGCGATCGGCGCATAGAAAGGGTTGGCAGGCACATGGTCCCACGATTCAAACGGAATGTGCATCTCGCCAATTTGCGTCATGCAGCCTTTGAACGTCGTGCCGTATTTTTCAAACAACCATTTCTTTGCAACAGCACCTGCCGCCACCATCGGCGCAGTCAGCCGTGCAGACGAACGCCCACCACCACGAGGATCGCGAATGCCGTATTTATTGAAATAGGTGAAGTCCGCGTGACCAGGTCTAAAGCTTTGCAAGATGTTGCTGTAATCTTTGCTGCGCTGATCGGTGTTTTGAATCAAGAGCGCAATCGGTGTGCCCGTGGTTTTTCCCTCGTACACACCCGACAAAATTTGAACCACATCTGGCTCGGCGCGCTGTGTGACGTGGCGGCTTGTACCAGGACGGCGACGATCTAAGTCGCCTTGAATATCCGCCTCGCACAGGGACATTCCAGGCGGACAGCCATCAATCACACAGCCAATCGCAGGGCCGTGTGATTCACCAAAGTTTGTAACGGCAAATAAATTGCCAAAAGTGTTTCCAGACATAGAGTGATTCTACAAACCCCAATGCGACAATAGCCGTCGTGAACAACATCCGTGAAATTAAAGAACTCCCCGACGAACTGATTAGCCAAATTGCCGCTGGTGAAGTTGTTGAGCGCCCTGCATCTGTCGTGCGCGAACTCATCGACAACGCGCTCGATGCAGGCGCAACAACTATCACGCTTCGTCTCTTGGCTGGCGGTGTGCGCTCCATTGTGGTCGAGGACAACGGCTCGGGCATTGTGCGCTCCCAGCTCACGCTGGCTTTAAAGCGTCACGCGACTAGCAAAATTGCATCGCTCAGCGATCTGGAGTCTTTAGACACCATGGGCTTTCGCGGCGAAGCTTTGGCGGCTGTGTCGAGTGTCTCGGATATGTCCATCATCAGCCAAACGGCAGATCAACCTCATGCATGGCGCATTGATGCGCGAACGGGCGAGATCGCGCCTGCGGCACGCAGCATAGGTACCACAATTGAAGTGCGTGAGCTGTTTTTTAGCACCCCCGCAAGGCGCAAATTTTTAAAAACCGATGCAACCGAACTGGCGCACTGCGTAGAGGCGGCGCGTAGGCATGCGCTCGCGCGTCCCGATGTGGCGTTTGCGATTTGGTCGGACGGCAAGCTGCATGACCAATGGCTTGCCTGCGCCAACCCACTAGAGCGAATCGCGCAAATTTTGGGTGATGAGTTAGGCAGCAAATGTCTCGCGCTTGATCACACCGTAGGCACTGCTGGCATTGAAGGGTTTGTCGGCACGCCAGACGTAGCAAGGGCTAGAGCGGATCAGCAGTATTGCTACGTCAACGGCCGTTATGTGCGCGACAAGGTCATCCAGCACGCTGTTCGCCAAGCTTTTGCCGATGTGTTGCATGGCGCGCGTCAGCCCGTGTATGTGCTGTTTGTCACCATGGATCCTGCGCGGGTCGATGTCAACGTGCACCCCACCAAGATCGAAGTGCGATTCCGCGATAGCCGTGATGTGCACAGTGCCGCGTACCATGCCGTCCAAAATGTGTTGGCTGCACCCAGAAGTGGGATGACTCCACAAGCCATACCAGATATTCCTTCGCAAGCATCTTGGCCTGCAGCCAATCACCAACATGGTCTAGCGATTAATGAGCCTGCAAAGCCATACGTCATATGGCCTACAGAGCAGTCATCAAAATCTTTCGCAAACACACCGTTCGACACAACACAGCCTGAAATGGAAAGCTGGACGCTTGGCCGTGCCATTGCACAGCTCCAAGGCATTTATGTGCTCGCCGAAAACGCACAAGGACTTGTCATTGTGGACATGCACGCCGCGCACGAACGCATTGTGTACGAGTCGCTCAAAAATCAGCTTGACGGCCTTGCAGATCAGCGTATCGCCTCGCAGCCGCTACTGGTTCCCGCCACATTTGCCGCCACACCCGAAGAAGTGGCAAGCGCCGAGACATACGCTGTAACCCTTGCCCAGCTTGGTCTAGAGGTCAGCGCCTTCTCACCCAAGACGCTAGCCGTGCGGGCTGTGCCAGCATCTTTATTCAATGGCGATGCAGTGGCGCTGGCGCGTACAGTCCTTGCCAATCTTGCCGAATTTGATAACGCCGAGTCGGCGCAAGCGCTGGTCGAAGAGGCTCGTAACGAACTCTTATCCAGCATGGCTTGCCACGGTGCAGTGCGAGCTAATCGCAAGCTAAATTTAGACGAAATGAATGCGCTTTTGCGACAAATGGAAGTGACCGAGCGCTCCGATCAATGCAATCACGGTCGCCCAACGTGGCGGCAAATTTCTATCAAAGAGCTGGATAGTCTCTTTATGCGTGGACGATAAACATCCGCAAGCTCCTTTATGTCACAACAATTCATCACCCTATTACTAGCCTTGCTGCTAGGCATTCAACCTGTCGCAACCGATTTATATTTATCCGCACTGCCTAGCATCCAAGCCGATTTATCAGCCACGATTGGGCAAACTCAGCTCACGCTCTCGGTCATGATGCTGGCGTTTGGCATCTCGCAATTGTTTCTCGGTCCACTTAGCGATCGCTTTGGTCGCAAACCTGTGTTGCTGTGGGGCGTTGCACTGTTTACCCTGAGTGGCATCGCTATGGCTTTTGTCACCAGCATCGTGGGCTTGATTGCACTGCGGGCATTGCAAGGTGTCGGCGTGGGCGCTGCCGTGATGTCGGGGCGCGCCGTTTTGCGTGACCTTTTTGCACCCGAGCGCGGCGCGATAGTGATGAGCAAAGCCTTTACGGGTCTCGGTTTCACGGCATTGACCTGTGCGGTGGTGGGCAGCAGCGCCGCACAGTATCTGGGTTGGCGCTGGACGCTTGCGCTGATGGGGGTGTTTGGCGCAGCGCTTTGGTTCATGCTGCTCGCACGCTTTCAAGAGACGCTGCAAACACGAAATAACAATGCCTTGCAATGGCAAACCTTGTTTGGCAACTGGCGCATCATCCTTTCGCACCGCACTTTTTTAAGCTACTCGATGCTGAGTACGTTTAGCTTTTGCGCACTCATTACGGTTTTAGCGGGATCACCTTTTGTTCTCATCAAAATGCTGGGACTGTCCAAACTGCAATTTGGTTTGTGTTTATTTTTTATGCCGATCTTCTACATCATGGGCACGTTTTATTGCAGGCGATTGCTGCGACGGTACGGTGTGCAAAGCGCCGTTAAACGCGCCACGTGGCTGGTGCTGGGGTCTGGCCTTGCCATGGGCATTTTTGCGATACTTGGCATGCAAAACTTGTGGTGCATCATCATTCCGTTTTATCTTTTTATGGTCGGTCACGGCGTGATGCAGTCCAGCGGACAAACAGGCGCAGTCGCGCATTTCCCTGAAAAAGCAGGCGTCGCCTCCGCCCTCAATGGTTTCATGATGATGGTTTTTGCGTTTGGTATGAGTTTGTGGCTAGGTGCCAACCTTGGCGACAACGCAAGCGCCATGATGCTGGGCATGGCGTTTTGGTGCATGCTGACAAGTGCTGTAGCTTGGTTTGTCGTGCCTAGATTTGGAAAACTGCCAGCGTGAAACCACACCCGCCCGTCCTTTGTATAGCAGGCCCTACTGCCAGCGGCAAAAGCCGCCTCGCACTCGACTACGCGCAAAGCCAAGCCGCGCATTCGGCTTCACAGGGCCTAGCGGTTGAAATCATCTGCGTGGACTCCGCCACCATCTACAAAGGGATGGACATCGGCACGGCTAAGCCCAACGCGTCTGAGCTCGCCATTTGCCCACATCATCTCATCGACATTCGTGACCCCAGCGAGAGCTACAACGCAGGCGAATTTGCGCGGGATACTAGGCGCTTGATTGAGGAGATTCGAGCTCGCGGCTCAGAGCCTGTGTTGGTGGGCGGCACGATGCTGTATTTCAAAGCGCTGATCCACGGCATTGACGAGCTACCGACGGCTGATTCAACCATTCGCGCCGCGATTGATCAAGAGGCGCAATCTCTTGGCTGGCCTGCCCTGCACGCAAGTTTGGCGCTAGTTGATCCTGTCACTGCTGCGAGACTGTCACCCAACGATAGCCAGCGAATTCAACGAGCCTTAGAAGTGTTCCGCTCTACAGGAAAACCACTCTCCAGTTATTTCAAACTAGCAGGCAGCCCGCAAGCCACGCCCAAATTGACCTTCCAGCTCATTGCCTTGGAACCCCAATCTAGGCAAGGCTTGCACGATCGCATTGCTGCGCGGTTTGATGCGATGCTGGCCAGCGGCTTGGTGGATGAAGTACGCGCTTTGAAATCACGTGCCGATTTACACGCGGATTTGCCCTCTATGCGCTGCGTGGGTTACCGCCAAGTGTGGGAGTTTTTAGAGGGCGCATGCACAGAATCCGAGATGCGCGAGCGCGGCATCGCGGCGACACGCCAACTTGCCAAGCGCCAACTGACATGGCTTCGTGGTTGGGAAGGAAAAATATCACTCCCCCAAGTAGGCGGCACGGACACGTGGGTCGTGGAGCAAATCTTTGGCTTGTCCACTCATCGTCATCAGCCCTGACTCCATGACGTAAGCACGATCTGCAATTTGCAACGCCAGCTTGGCATTTTGTTCGACCAATAAAACTGTCACTCCTTGACTGCGCACCGTGCGTACCACGTCAAAAATCTTTTCCACCATTAGCGGTGACAAGCCCATTGAGGGTTCATCTAACAACAGCATTTTGGGACGCGACATCAGTGCCCGAGCCATCGCTAGCATTTGCTGCTCGCCGCCCGACATTGTGCCTGCGAGCTGATTTTTGCGCTCTTTCAATCGTGGAAAAGTCGTAAATGCGCGATCTATATCCTCGGCAATTTGTGATTTCGCATCGCTATTTGTAACGCTGTACGCGCCCATTTGCAGATTCTCCAAAATCGTCATTCGCGTAAACACGCCGCGTCCCTCGGGAACCATTGCCAAGCCCTGCGCCACCAAGTCCCAAGCACCACGGCCTGTCACGGACTGCCCCATGAACTCAATTTCGCCCGATTGCAATGGCAGTGATCCCGTCAGCGCCTTCATCGTCGTGGTTTTGCCAGCGCCATTGGAACCAATCAAGGTGACGAGCTCGCCCTGGGCCACCTCAAGATTAATCCCCTTGACCGCTTGGATGCCGCCGTATGCAATTTTCAAATTTTTGACGGATAGCATCATTTTTTTTCAACCGAATACACAGTTTCGTGGCTTACACCTAAGTAAGCCTCAATCACCTTGGCATCCCGCTGAACCACAGCTGGCGCGCCTTGGGCAATCACCTTGCCATAGTCCAGCACAGTCACGCGGTCGCACAAACCCATCACCAATTTCACGTCGTGTTCAATCAAAAGCACCGATTTTCCGTCTTTGCGGATGCGGTCAATCAGCTCACGCAAAGTTACTTTTTCCGTCGCGTTCATGCCTGCGGCGGGCTCATCGAGCGCCAGCAGCTTGGGATTAGTCGCTAGCGCACGCGCAATCTCTAAGCGGCGTTGATCGCCATAACTTAGCGTCTTAGCGCGTGCATCGGCCAGCCCGCCAATACCCACATAGTCCAGCAGCTCGTGCGCTCGAATTGCAATTTGACGCTCCTCGCGTTTAAAGCCACGTGTGCGCAACATCGCACCCCACATGCTGGATTTGGTGCGGCAATGCTGACCGACCATGACGTTTTCTAGCGCCGTCATTTCGGCAAACAAACGGATATTTTGAAAGGTGCGTGCAATACCAGCTTGCGCCACGCGGTGCACCGCAGATGGCCTATAAGCCTTGCTGGATAAGGCGAAGCTGCCACTATCGGGTTCATACAAGCCCGTGATGACATTAAAAAAAGTCGTCTTGCCCGCACCGTTAGGGCCAATCAAACCGTAAACCTCGCCCGCTTTAATTTCTAAACCCACATCATTTAAGGCTTGCAAGCCACCAAAGCGCTTGCAAGCGTTTTCTACTTTGAGAATCACAGCGTTCGTATCGCTCATGCGGCTGCTCCAGGCTCATTTGACGCAGGCTTGTTTTGCAAAGATTTGCCGTACTCAGGAGTAGGCCATAGCCCTTTTGGGCGCGCCAACATGATGCCAATCATCGCCAGCGCAATCAGCAATTGACGCAAGATGGATGCGTCTAAACGTCCATCAGTTGCTTGTTGTAAATCCACAATGCTAGAGAACCAGCGCAGGCCTTCGGGAAGCACCGCCAGCAAAATCGCACCCAGTACCACGCCTGGCAAATGCCCAATACCGCCCAACACGACCATCGCCACAATCATGATGGACTCCATCAGCGAGAACGATTCGGGGGAAATAAAACCTTGGAACGAGGCGAACAACGCCCCCGACACGCCGCCAAACGTTGCACCCATGCCAAACGCCAAGAGCTTTAAGTTGCGCGTGTTAATGCCCATAGCTTTGGCGGCAATCTCATCCTCCCGAATCGCCATCCAAGCGCGGCCAACTCTGGAGTCAGCCAAGCGATGGCTAATCACAATCGCCAACACAACGAGCGCTAAAAACAAATAATAGTAAAGTGTGACCGAGGAAAACTCGATGAACCCAAGATCGAGTTTTTTACCAATATCCCAACCAAAAAATCGCGCCGAATCAATCTGGCCAAGGCCTTTAGGGCCATTGGTGATGTTGGCGGGTTGATCGAGGTTATTCAAAAAGACGCGGATGATTTCGCCAAACCCAAGCGTGACGATAGCGAGATAGTCTCCGCGCAGCCTGAGTGTGGGTGCGCCTAAGAGGATGCCAAAAAACCCAGCCACGACAACCGCAAGCGGAATCACCAGCCACAGTGACAGATGCAAACCAGCGGGAAACATCAGGGCAATCCATGCAAAAGTTTCCGTTAGATGCGGGGACGCCAAGAGCGCGTACAAATACGCGCCAACTGCAAAGAAAGCCACATAGCCCAAATCGAGCAGCCCAGCGTAGCCCACCACGATATTGAGACCAATCGCCAAGAGCACATACAGCAGTGCCATGTCCGCCGTGCGCACCCAAAAATTACCCGCCTGCTGCAAGCCCAGTGGCAATAAAACTAATAGAAGGATGAAGATTATTTTTTTCATGCTCGGTCTGCCACACGTTCGCCCAGCAAACCAGAAGGCCGAATTGTCAGCACCACGATAAGCACGATAAAGGCAAAAATATCGGAGTACTGGCTGCCTAAAACGCCGCCCGTCATCTCGCCAATGTAGCCCGAGCCAATGGACTCAATCAACCCAAGCAGCATACCGCCCAGCACTGCGCCGCCAAGATTACCAATACCACCAAACACCGCAGCCGTAAAGGCTTTGAGGCCAGGCATAAAACCCATCGCGTGCTGAGCCGTGCCGTAATTAGCCGCCCACATCACGCCAGCAATAGCAGCCAAAACCGCCCCAATGATGAAAGTCGCCGAAATCACACGATCAGGCTGCACACCCATCAGCGCCGCCACACGTGGGTTCTCGGCAGTGGCTCGCATCGCGCGGCCAAGGCGTGTTCGATTGACCACCCAAGACAGCGTTGCCAAGCTCACAGCCGTGACAGCCAAAATCAAAATTTGCGTCGGTGTGATGACAGCTCCGCCTAAGTGAATCGGATCATTAGGCAACATCGTGGGATAAGCCTTGGGGTTAGGTTTCCAAATGACCATGGCAAGCGTTTGCAGGAGCAAGCTCATCCCAATAGCGGTAATCAGCGGTGCGAGCTTGGGCGCATTTCGCAGCGGACGATAGGCAATCTTTTCAATACAAAAATTGAGCGCCGCGCATACGACGCAAGCAATAAGTAACGCCAATAGCAAAATCAGCCAACCTGGCGCGCTGGGCATCGCGTCTCGCATCAAGTTAATACACGAGTAACTGGTCAGCGCCCCCACCATCAACACCTCGCCATGCGCGAAATTAATCAAATTGATGATGCCGTACACCATGGTGTAGCCCAGCGCCACCAGCGCATACATGCTACCCAGCACGAGACCATTAATGATTTGTTGGAGGAAGATCTCCATACCGTGTGAATTCCCTAATTTTTTGCTTAATTTTTCTTATTTAGAGCTTTAAGTTCGCTCAGCTTGGCGGCAATCTTAATCTCCAGACCACGAGGCGCGGGTTGGTAGAACTGCTGAGCGGGTAATCCCTCGGGGAAGTAGGTCTCCCCTGCGGCAAAAGCACCCTCCTCGTCATGGGCATAGCGGTAGTTTTTGCCGTAGTCCAAATCCTTCATCAGTTTGGTGGGGGCATTGCGCAGGTGCAGCGGAATCGGTCTTGTGCCGTCTTGTTTGATGAACTTTTTGGTCGCGTTGAATGCCTTGTAAACCGCATTCGACTTGGGCGCAACGGCCAAATACACCACACATTGCGCCAGCGTAAGCTCACCCTCGGGCGAGCCAAGGCGCTCGTAAGTTTCAGCCGCATCCAGCGCAAGCCTTAGCGCACGGGGGTCGGCAAGGCCAATGTCCTCGGAAGCCATACGGATCATGCGCCGCACAATGTAGCGCGGGTCAACACCGCCGTCCAACATACGCACCAGCCAATAGAGTGCGGCATCGGGGTCGGAGCCGCGCACCGATTTGTGCAGCGCCGAAATGGTGTCGTAAAACTGCTCGCCGCTTTTGTCGTATCGGCGCAGGCGCTCGCCCAGCACTTTTTGCAGCCAATCGTTGGTAATAAGGTTTAGCTTTTCTTTGCCAGCCACCACAGCCAGCGTTTCAACGGTGTTAATCAGCCTGCGTGCGTCGCCATCAGCATAGGCAACCAAGGTTTGCGCGGCAACATCTTCGACTTGCAACGCACCCGCGCCATCAAGAGACTCCGCCAAGGCTTTGTGCAAAATCGTCCGCAAACCCACGTCCGATATGGGCTGTAGCACATACACCACGGCTCTAGAGAGCAAAGCCGAGTTCACTTCAAAGCTAGGGTTTTCAGTCGTCGCGCCGATAAATGTGAAGAGACCAGACTCCACATGCGGCAAAAAAGCGTCTTGCTGCGACTTGTTAAAACGGTGTACCTCATCCACAAAAACAATAGAACGCTGACCAAGGCGAGCTGCGGCCTCAGCCAACTCCACCGCTTCGCGGATATCCTTCACTCCGCCCAGCACCGCGCTGATGGTGATGAACTGCGCATCAAAAGCACTCGCCATCAGCCGCGCAATGGTCGTTTTGCCAACACCTGGCGGCCCCCACAAAATGGCGCTGTGCGGCACTCCCGCCTCAAAAGCCATACGCAGCGCGGTTCCCGCGCCAAGCACTTGCTCTTGACCGATCACATCATCCAAAGTCTTAGGACGCAAGCGCTCGGCGAGGGGGGCGTGATTAGAAGTGATGGTGCTCATATAGAATTTCAGCAAGTATGCATTAAAGGACTAGATGGCTAATGAGTCTGAGTAATTTGCATATAAACCATTAGCGTTTTTACTCTATGAGGATTTCCATTTGAAAGAAATCACCTTAATTTGTACCGCTCACAATGAACGAGGTCGATGCAATGTCGAGCAACTCGTAAAAATTTTAGATGCAATTCAACCTGAAGTAGCATTTGAGGAGCTTCGTCCACTGGATGCATTAATGCTATACAAGGATCCAAGTCGCTACACATTAGAAATGCAAGCAATTTCAGTCTTCGGTAAATCTCGCTTAGTTACAAAAATACCAGTAGATGACTACAAAAGGCCTGCAAATTTCAAATCTGTCTTAGATAATTTATTTGCATATGTAGAGAACACATCATCAAAATATTGCCAACTTAAAGATGAATCTGATTTCCTAACTTATCAATACGGATTTGAATATTTAAATAGCGAAAAATTCGAAATACATGAGAATCAAATTCAACAAATTTTAGAAGTCGTTGTCAATGATTCCAACAGAGCAGATATTAAAGACACGTACCTTACGTGGAATCAAATAATGCATATGAGAAATGATTCGATGATTAAAAATATCTACGAAAAATCTCGTCAACTTGAATACTTAAATGCGTGCTTTCTGATTGGCGCTGGTCACATATCAGGTATTCGAGAAAGAATTGCTAACCAAATTAAAACTGGGATAACTTCAATTAACTGGAAAATATACGGCAGAACGTAATAGTTGATGATGCTGTTAAAAGTGAATTTGATGCAGTAATGCTCATACAAAATAAGCCCCGTCGCTATCTACTGCCTAATCACATCCACACCCTTGGGCACTTTGAAGTTGAAGTCGTTTGTGGTCAAACCCGTGTTGATTTGCACTTTGTCAAACTTGATGACGGACGTTTGACCGAAGCTGTCCACCATCTCTAGCGCGGCAATCTCTACGCCAGCCGCTGTTTGTTTAAATCCCACTTTGACGCTTTGCAGCAAGCTGCCGTTATCTTGCTTGCCTTTGGCTTTTGGCGTAGCTTCTACCCACTCCAAATCACTCGCACCGCTGGAAGTCTTATTGGATATGGCTTGCAGCGTAAATTCGGCCTGCAAGGCTTGCAGATTGGGC
>JANXRP010000122.1 GCA_025352965.1 Comamonadaceae bacterium | reverse complement strand
TTCCTTCGCACATTGCCACACAAAACGATTTGAACGCGTGGGAAGAGGCAAACATCCTGCAAGGCACTAGGTGGGTGATGCGTCAAAAGAAGCGTGATCTACTGGACGAAGGATTTTTACGCGATTTACATCGCCAGATGTTTGACCGAACGTGGGTTTGGGCGGGCACCTTTAGAACTAGCGATAAAAACATTGGGGTAGATTGGACGCAAGTTGCGGTTAGCTTACGCGACTTGTTAGACAACACGCGCTATCAAATCGAGCACCAAACCTTTAGCTTAAATGAGTTAGTCGTTCGCTTTCACCATCGACTGGTTTGGATCCACGCCTTTCCAAACGGCAATGGTCGTCATGCCCGTTTGATGGCGGATGTACTAGCCATGCGACTTGGATTGCCTCGCTTTTCTTGGGGAGGAAATACGCTCACCAGCGGCGGCGTTTTGCGCCAAAGTTATTTAGATGCTTTGCGTGCCGCAGACACGGGGCGTATGGATGATTTGCAGACTTTTGCGCGGGGCTAACTCGGTCATTGGCTGCAAAGCGTCGCCACCACCTCTTCCACCACACCCGCCCAATCACCGGGCGCGCCTTGATGAAACAACCGCGCCGTTGGATACCAAGGGCTGTCTTCGCGGTGATCTAACCAGCGCCAACAGCCGTTGTAGCGCGAGAGTATCCAGGTGGGCTTGCCCATGCTGGCGGCTAGATGCGCAACCGCCGTATCGCACGAGATGACCAAGTCGAGGTTGGCAATTAATGCGGCGGTGTCTGCCCAGTCATGCAAATCGGCGGTTAAGTCGAGCACGTTTGAGTCAGCTGGCCGTTCGCCGCCTTTTTGCAGACTGACCCACTGGATGCCCTGCAAGCCTTGCTGGCTGTGGTTTAGTAAAGGGGCGAGAGACTCAAAGTCAATCGAGCGCTCGGCATCCATTTTGGCTGCCGCAGGATTGGTGGAGCGCATCAAGCCTGACCACACAAGTCCAATCCGCTTTGCCTGCGCAGCAGATTGTCCCTGCGCTAAGCCATATGGCGCATGGCTTGCGAGCCGATTTTTCCAGCGCGAGATGTCTTCGTTTTTGGCAAAAATATAGGGCGTTGGCGCGGGAATTTTTTCTACGGAGTCCGTACCACAAGCTAACGGCAAACTCATCATGGGGCAATGGACATCAAACGGTGGCAGCGGCTGGTTGTCCGCCACCACATCAATGCCTGTGCCGGCAAAAGACTGCGCCAAGAGCCGCGCGATTGGCTCGCGCACATAGAGAAACACCTTGGCTCCCATGGCTTGCACCAGCGGCGCATAGCGGCAAAATTGCAACGTGTCGCCAAAGCCTTGTTCGGCCCAGAGGCAAAGGGTTTTGCCTTCAATCGACACGTCACCCACCGAATGTTTACCCACCCACAGTGGCTGCGCCAACTGTCGCCAGCCGCGCTTGGCAGGATCTGGCTCCCAGCGGCCTTCGTTTTTTTGCCAGCGCGCTTCGTGCAGCGGCCAGCCTTCTTTGAAGTCACCCAGCATGAGCCGCGTGATGCACTCGTTCCAATGCGCGTCAAGGTGCTCTGCGTCTGCCTCGCCTGCTTTGATAAAGCACGCCAGCGCCTGGGCATAGCGCCGCGTCTCGTACAGCGCTACGCCTTGCTGGTATTGGGTTTGCGCGAGATCAGGGGGCGTTTGCATAGAGCGCCATTCTACAAACTTACATCGCCCCGTTCTCCGCCTTCTCTATTGACGCGTCGGTTACTATTCGGTCGCCGCTCACGAGGCGGCATCTTTTAAACTTTCCATCCACAAGAAGGATTTTTCATGACTCATGCGTTAGACGACAAATACACCCAAGCCAGCGGTTGGATTTACCTAAGTGGTAATCAAGCCCTTGTGCGGCTTCCCATTCAACAACGTCTTCGCGATGCGGCAGCCGGGCATAACACGGGCGCTTATGTCTCGGGTTACCGCGGCTCACCACTCGGTCGTTTCGACATGGAGATGTGGCGAGCGAAGGCCATCTTGCAATCGCACAATATTCAGTTCCGCGCGGCGGTGAATGAAGACCTCGCTGCCACGGCGCTGTGGGGCTCGCAGTACATCGGCAGCTTCTCTGGCAACACGGTGGACGGCGTGTTTGGCATTTGGTATGGCAAGGGGCCAGGCGTGGACAGATCGGGTGACGTCTTTCGTCACGCCAATAGCGCAGGAACCTCTCCGCTGGGCGGCGTAGTCGCACTGGCGGGGGACGACCACGGCGCGAAGAGTTCGACCATTGTCAATTTTTCTGATCAGATTTTTCAAGCGACGGGCATGCCTGTTTTGTTTCCATCGAACACGCAAGAGCTGTTAGATTTTGGCCTCCATGCCATTGCCATGTCGCGCTTTAGCGGCTGCTGGGTTGGCATGAAGGTGGTGACCGATGTGGTGGAGGGTGGTGGCACGATTTATGTAGGGCTGGACTCGCCCAAGATTGTGCTACCTGAGCTGGAAGCCGCCCCGGCATTGGGCGCGGAGGGCAGAAACATCCGCGCCATCGATACCATGCTGCCGCAGGAAGACAGGCTCTACAACCACAAGCTGCATGCAGCGCTGGCGTATGTGCGGGCGAATGATTTGAATAAAGTGACACATGGTGCAGGCAAAAAAATCGGCATTGTGTCTGCTGGCAAAGCCTATCAAGATCTGCTACAGGCCTTGTCGGATATGGGCTTGGACGATGTGGCGCTCACAAAATTGGGCGTAACGATTGCCAAAATTGGTTGCACATGGCCGCTAGACCCCGACTTTGTGCGCGAGTTCGCAACTGGACTCGAAACGTTTTTTGTCATCGAAGAAAAGCGTCCGCTGTTAGAGGATCAAATCAAAGCATCGCTTTTTGATACCGCACTGCGTCCGCGCATCATCGGCAAATACACGGGTAATCACGCGTATGCGTCGGATCGTGGTGCGGGCGTCATGCCATCAACGGGCGAAACCAATCCAACGTTGATTGCAAAATCGCTCATTGAGCTGCTCGGGCTTCAAGGCGGACATTGCACAAATAGCCCGCAAGCCACAGCCAATATGGCTTCCGCAAGTAGCGTGATTCGTGCACCCAGCTTTTGCTCGGGCTGCCCGCACAACCGCTCGACCAAGTTGCCCGAGGGTTCACGTGCGCTGGCTGGCATTGGCTGCCACACGATTGCGATGCTGCAAAACCCGCTCACCACCACCACGGTGTCCCATATGGGTGGCGAGGGCGTCATGTGGCTGGGGCAGCAGCCATTTACGAGCGAGAAGCACGTATTTGCCAACATGGGTGATGGCACCTATTTCCATTCTGGCTTTCTTGCCATTCGGCAAGCAATTGCGGCGCACGCGCCCATGACTTACAAAATTTTAGTCAACGGTTTTGTCTCGATGACGGGCGGGCAACCCGTCGATGGCGATCTTTCTATTCCGCGCATGGCTCAAGAACTAGTGGCCGAAGGGGCGAAGGAAGTCGTCGTCGTGAGCGATGACCCTGACAAGTACTCGGACACACCCGAGTTGCAATTGCCGCCCTCCGTCAAGGTCTATCACCGCAGCGAGCTAGAGCTTGTGCAGCGGCGCTTGCGCGAAATTTCTGACTTGACCATTTTAATTTATGACCAAGCTTGCGCAACCGAGCGTCGGCGCTTGCGCAAGCGCGGCAAGTGGGTCGATCCTAAGGTTCGCAGTTTCATTAACACCGCGGTGTGCGAGGGTTGCGGCGACTGCGGCAAGGTGTCCAACTGCATGTCGATTGAGCCTGTGGAAACACCACTGGGACGCAAGCGGCAAATCAATCAAGGCTCGTGCAACAAGGACTACACCTGCGTGGAAGGCTTTTGCCCTAGCTTTGTGACGGTGCATGGTGGAGCATTGCGCAAAACATCAACGACACAGTCCCACCCGAACGGGGCGGTGTCTGCGCAGCAGACGGGGGGGCAAGCTTCTTGGGCTTTACCCCTACCCACAATCGAGCGCCCAACAAACAAAGCCATCAGCATTCTCATCACGGGTATCGGCGGCACAGGCGTTGTCACCATTGGTCAAACGCTGGGCATGGCGGCGCATTTGGACGGGCTGCGCTGTACGATTTTGGATGTGACTGGACTCGCGCAAAAGTACGGCGCAGTGATGTCGCATGTACGCATCGCTGCCGACGATGCGCTGCTTGGTGCGAATCGTATTTCTACGGGCGAAGCAGATACGCTGATTGGTTGCGACTTAATTGTGAGCGCTGGTGCGGAATGCATGAACACGCTACGCCTGGGCAAAACCCGCGCGGCCATTTGTACCGACCTTGTGCCCACAGCGGAATTTGCCAAAAACCCTGAGTGGGATGCGGACGCAGTGGGTTTGCTGGCAAAGATTCAAGATCAAATTGATGATAAAAATTTCTTCTCTGCACCAGCGCTAGCTTGGGCAACCCAGCTCATGGGCGACTCGATTGCCGCCAACATGATGATGCTGGGCGCGGCTTGGCAACGGGGTTGGGTGCCTGTGTCGCTTGCTAGTCTGCACGCGGCGATTGAGCTCAACGGCGTGCAAGTGACGCAAAGCAAGCAGGCGTTTGAGTGGGGCTGTCGTGCTGCGCATGACGCGGGTCGTGTTGCCTTGGAAGCGAGGGCCAGCAAGGCTTCCAGCGGCGCTACATCTGAGGCTGTGGTGCAATGGTTGCCGCGTCAAACGCAAACATTAGATGAGTTAATTTCGCATCGAACGGCGCTGCTTTTGGAATACGGCGGCAAACGAAATGGGGAGTTGCTCGCTAAGCGTTACCAGCTCTTGCTTGCCAAGGTGCATGCCTCCAAGACCAATAACGATAAGCTCTTGCGCGCCATTGCCACGCAATACTTTCGCTTGCTTGCAGTGAAGGACGAATGGGAGGTCGCGCGTTTGTACGCTGCGCCCGAGTTTGCCGCGCAATTAAAGGAGACGTTCGACGGCGACATCAAGCTGCATTTCCATTTGGGCGCTTGGCCGTTTGCCAAAAAAGACCCTGTCACGGGCAACCCCATCAAAGCGGAGTTGGGCACTTGGGTCATGCCTATGTTTAGACTGGTGGCGCGGCTGCGTGGTCTGCGCGGCTCGCTCATTGACCCGTTCCGACGTAGCGAGGAACGCTTGCTGGCAAACCAATTAGTGGCCCAGTACGAAACAGACATGAGCGAAGCGCTTGCCAAATTGACGACGGGCAATCTAAATACAGTCATCCAACTTGCTAATTTGCCTGAAAAGATTAGGGGTTATGGGCATGTCCGCACCGCGACAGCACAAGGGGTAAATCCTGAGCGCTTATCTCTCAAAATATCGCTATGATTCGACTCTTATCAACTTAAAAGGTACTAGCAATGAAGAAACTTCTAGCCATTACAGCCGCTATGCTTGCCATGGCATTCTCTTCCGCCTCTTTTGCGCAATTTGCCAAACCCGATGATGCGGCTAAGTACCGCCAAAGCGCACTCACCGTGATGGCCACGCACTTTGGTCGCGTAGGCGGCATGGTCGCTGGACGCATCCCGTTTGATGCCAAAGTAGCGCAAGAAAATATTGATATCGCAGTTGCTATGTCTAAATTGCCTTGGGCTGGCTTTGGTCCAAGCGGTGAGGGCGCAACCATCAAGAACGGCGCGAAGCCTGAAATCTGGAAAGAGCAAGCCAAGTTCAAAGAACACAGCGAGAAAATGCAAGCCGAGTTAGTCAAAGTTCAAACCGCAGCCAAAACGGGCAGCTTGGATGCCATCAAAGCCGCTTTTGGTGGCGCTGGCGGTAGCTGCAAAGCTTGCCACGACGCATTTAGAAATATCTAAGCCGCATTTGTGTTGGATAACGATAGCCACACACCCAAACTCGCCCCAGCGCATAAAAGCCTGGGGCGTTTTTGGATTGGTCTTGCCATTTTGTCTGCTATTGGTTTAATGGGTTTATCCGCTTGGCGACAAGGTTGGTTTACACCCACAGAACACCTTCATTTAGAACTCAGCAACGGCGCACAAGGGCTACAAGTGGGCACCTTGGTCAAGCTGAAGGGCTTCAAAATTGGCGAAGTCGATGGCATGACTTTAGAGTCCAACTTAAACGTGTACGTCAGTATGCGCATAACGGCGGAAAAATTAGCGCTGCTCGGTGCTGATGCACACGTTAAGCTATCACGCGACACGCCGATTAGCACCAAATACATTGAGATTATTCCGGGCGAAAAAGACCGCGGCACCTTGCGGGCGGACGCAGCTATTCCATTGAAAGAAGGCAGCGATGTCGAAGACCTCATGCTGGTTGTGAAGAGTGGTGTCGAAAAGTTGAGCTCCGCACTTGGCAAAATTGAACCCATTTTGGACGACACCAAAAAGCTAACGGGTGAAGCCGCCGACATGCGTGGCCATGTACATAGCGCTGTTGATGTGATGCTAAACAATCTGCAAACCGTCTCTGGGCAAGTCAAACAAATTGGCCAAACCGCACAAAGCATGGCAACCAGTATTGATGCTGACCGTGGTGTCATCATGGGTCAAGTCAAAGGCATGGTAAAGACGATAGAGGCAACCGTTTCAACGGATGTGCCGCAAATGTCAAATAAGGTTAAAGCGGCACTAGATGATGTGAAAAAAATCACGGCTGATGCTGCCGTCGATATCCCGCCTGCGCTGCGCTCTACACGTCTCGTGACAGAAGATATCGCGGAAATCACCGATGGCGCAAAGAAAACTTGGCCTATCTCTAGTTTTGTGAAGGGCGATGCGCCTGCAAAGCCACTTCGGTTGGATGCGTTTGAGGCGGGGAAATGAGGTTCGTCGCACCTCTTATTATTGCTGTCAGCGCCTTGGTTTTGGCTGCGGGCTGTGCTTCCAAAAAACCAACAGAGATCAAAAGCCCAGCGATTGAGTCGGCTGAGCGACTCGAGCATCGCGGCTTGGCGGCTTATGCCAAAGGCGATCACATTGGCGCAGCTAAAGATTTTCAAACTGCGGCCTATGTTTATGAGTCGCTAGCCATGGTTGATGCGCTAGCCAATACACAGCTTAGCCTGGCCCGCATTGACTCTGACGATGGGCGTCCTGCCGAGGCGCTTGCACGCGTGAATCGCGTTTTAACGCTACCCAATACTGGCGCGGCTATTTTTCCATCAACCCTGCTTTTGGCGCAGGGGCGTGCTGCCGCGCTTTATTTGCAACAAAAGAATTTAAGCGCAGCAGGCAACGCCCTCACCGCCGCCGAGGGTTTGTGCGCCTCGCCTTGCGAGGCCGCATCTGCGCTTTCCGTACTGAGGGCGAGTTGGCACCTAGCCTCTGGTGATTTAGTCGTGGCAAAAGCAAAAGCCGCGACCGCACTCAACCAGGCGGGCACGCCATCTGACAAAGCCAATGCCCTACGAAGCCTTGCCCAGATTGGCTTGGCGCAAGGTCTTTATCCACAAGCGGCGCGAGATGGCCTGCAAGCACTACAGCTGGACCAATCCATTGGTGCGTCTAACCGAGTGATCGCCGATTTAGATTTACTGGCTAGTATTTACACCAAAGCTGGCGATGCATCCAAAGCCACGGAGTACACGGACTTAAGCCGTGCCGCAACAGCCGCAAGGGCGCATCTGGGTGAAAAATGAGCGCCGACATACGCCCTCCCGCCGCTAGCGCACACCTTGTCACGCGTTGGGAGGCGTTTAAGTCGTTGTGGTTGCACCGTAGTTATTGGCGCCTTGCCGAACCAAAGCGCGTCATGCGTGAGTTTCGCGATGAGCAACTAGCCGAAATGATGCCCTTTTTCATGGTGCTCGGCCTACTCGCCGGCGGTGTGTTATTTGTGCTGATTCCAAGTGTTTTGCCAGAACAAGCCGCCAGCCTAACATCTGTCATCTGGTCTGCATGGGTGGCGACTGCTGCGCCCATGATTTGCGCACAAACCATGGCACTGCTTGTTGCGCCTACGCTGGCGCTTGATCTCATTCACAAACACGAGTCGGGTTATTTTCAGACACTCAACACCGCTTATGGTGCGCCTGCTGGCCTGCCCTGTATTTCATGGATCGTGGCTTTGTCTGCCGTTTGTGTTGTTGCCAATTACGTCTTGATTATGTTTTCTATCGTGATTGGTCTTGGGTTGGCGCTTATGCTCTCGGTGGGCGATGTGCGCGCAACATGGGATGCTGTTTTACTGGCGGCACCGCCCATTAAATGGCTTCGCTCGGGCGCCGCTGCTGCCATTTTGGGCGCCGTTTGCGGCCTATCCGTTGTACTTCACGCTTGGCCGGGCACGCAACTCTCAAACGCAAAGGGTGAAAACGCCAGCCACGCGCATCGTTTGGGGTTACGCGTGATGTTGATGTGCTCTGTGGTGGTGGCGCTAACTGGAATCACTATCAATGGCGTAGCCGGCTTATTTGACCGACCGCTTTAAGTTTGCGCTAGTTTTTATGCGGCCAGTAGTTTTTCAATTAACGCGTTTAGCTCAGCAAAGTCTGGTGCGCCAACATAGCGCTTAACAATGACGCCTTTTTTATCTAGCAAATAAGTGGTCGGCGTTAGTTGCACATCGCCCCAAGCTTTAGCAATGGCGCCCGTATTGTCAATGGCGACCTTAAAGGGTAGTTGGCGAGTTTGCGCAAAATTCACCACATAGCTGGGCGGGTCATACGACATAGCAACCGCAACCATCTCGTAGCCTTTGGGATGATACTGGTTGTAGGTGGTGATCATTTTTGGCATCTCGCCTACGCAAGTGGTGCAACTGGTTGCCCAAAAATTAACCAGCGTGACCTTACCCCTGAAGTCTGTGGTGGTGGTTTTACTGGCATCTAAAAGAACAAAACTCGAGTTCGGCGCTACACTGGTTGCAGGCGAGCCCTGCCAAGCAACCACCGCGCCAATGGCGAGCAGAGCGATGGGTAATAACCAAACAATTTTTTTCATAGGTATTTATTCACATGTTGAATCAAAACACTCAAACGAGGCATCGTAGAAATTTTAACCGCCGTAGCGTTCAGTTTTTTGTCGCGCTTTTAACGCTTCGTGCGACAGGTTATTCGGCAGAGGCCCTCGCTCTTAACCTTAGTGAGCTCACCAATGGCGATGCGACCAATGGGCTCAAAACGGCACTTGCACGCGGGACGGCCGCTGCTATCGACTCGCTAGGAAAAAGCGATGGCTTTCTTGGTAATCCTTTGGTCAAAATCCCCCTGCCATCCTATATGGAGGGCGCCGCAAAAATAATGCGCAGCCTTGGCCAGGGCGCACGGATTGACGAGCTAGTCACCAGCATGAACCGCGCCGCCGAGCAGGCTGTGCCGATGGCGAAAACCCTCCTCGTTAAAACCGTGCAAGCCATCAGCATCACGGATGCCAAAAATATTTTGTCAGGTGGCGAGGGCGCGGCTACCAAATTCTTTGCTGAAAAAACACGCACACCTCTCGGCGCTCAGTTTCTACCACTTGTCACCAAAGCAACTGAGAAAGTAGGAGTCGTTGATAAATACAATCATTTAGCAAGCAAGCTTCAGCAGTTTGGCCTAGTCAAACCTGATGACGCAAATATTCAAAAATACGTCACAGGCAAATCACTAGATGGCTTGTATCTCATGATTGGCGAAGAGGAAAAGAAAATTCGGCAAGACCCCATTGGTACGGGTAGTGCCATTTTGTCAAAAGTATTTGGCGCTATCAAATAACTGTGCATAAGTTTATTTTTTGGCTGTTTTTTTAGCTGGTAAGATGCGGGCTATCCACAGCCTCCATCATGCCGACATCTTCCCCCACCAACCCGCCAGACACGAAGTCCTCCGACGCGCCAATTATTTGGGCGGCGTGTCTTAAAAAGTTAACAGAAACGATTCCCGAAAACCAAGTTTTTACTTGGCTAAAACCAGTTGAAATGGAGCTAGATGCCGAGCGCCCAATCGTCACTCTTTGGATTGCCAATCGTTTTAAATTAGACTGGATACGCAGCCAGTATTTCAAAGCGATTTCTCACACCTTACAGCAACTTATATCAACACCTGTTGATATCGTGCTCGCTTTGCGTGCCCAAAACGACTCTGCAAAAGAAAAAAAACCGTCGGCACCCATAAGTCCATCGGATGAAAGCCTGTATTCGCAACCCGATTTTGTTGCCGCGCAAGTCGAGCCCGCAATTAATCAAACACGCCTCAACTCCACACTAACCTTTGATAACCTCATTGAAGGCTCTGCAAATCGTATGGCACGCGCCGCAAGCCTGCATGTGGCCAATACGCCCGGGGGACTTTACAACCCTTTATTTATTTATGGTGGTGTTGGCTTGGGGAAAACCCACCTTATGCACGCCATCGGCAATCAGCTACTAAGCCAAAAACCCCTTGCAAAAGTACTCTACATTCACGCCGAGCAATTTGTTTCAGATGTTGTTCGAGCCTATCAACGCAAAACCTTTGATGAGTTTAAAAATCGCTACCACAACCTAGATTTGCTATTGATTGACGATGTCCAGTTTTTTGCCAATAAAGAGCGTACTCAAGAAGAGTTTTTTAACGCGTTTGAAGCCCTGCTTACAAAAAAATCGCACATTGTGATGACCAGCGACACTTATCCAAAAGGCCTTACCAACATTCACGAACGCCTTGTTTCTCGGTTTGATGCGGGGCTCGCTGTTGCCTTAGAACCGCCCGAGTTAGAGCTGAGGGTCGCTATTTTGATAAATAAAACACAGGCAGAAGGCTTGGTTATGCCCGAAGAAGTTGCTTTTTTTGTGGCAAAAAATGTACGCTCTAATGTGCGCGAGTTAGAGGGCGCACTCAGAAAAATTTTAGCCTTCTCGAAGTTCAATCAAAAAGAAATTTCTATTACGCTCGCACGCGAGTCTTTAAAAGACTTGCTTTCCATTCAAAACCAACAAATTTCAATCGAAAATATTCAAAAAACAGTTGCTGATTTTTACAAAATTAAAGTTGCCGACATGTACTCCAAGCGCCGCCCTGCCAGCATTGCTGGACCACGGCAAATTGCCATGTACTTAGCCAAAGAATTAACCAAACGGAGTCTGCCAGAAATTGGCGATTTATTTGGTGGGCGCGATCACACAACAGTCTTGCATGCGGTACGAAAAATTACCCGCGAACGGCAACAAAATATTGAATTAAATCAACAACTACACGTTTTAGAGCAAACACTTAAAAATTAAGTTTGTGGATAAAAAAATGATAACTTCAACTTATCCACACCGGTTTGAAAAAAGCTAAAAGTTATTACAATCTTTCATTGCGTTTTTAGCTTTTTTCAACAATGATTTTTATAAATAAGCTATTGATTTAAAAATGGATTTTGAGTCATCCACAAAAAGACTGCCTGACTATTACTACTACTAATTTAAAAACTAACTTAATTAAGGAAGACATGAACATCGTTAAAGCGCCGCAACATGAATTTTTAACGCTTCTGCAATCTGTTGCGGGCATCGTTGAAAGACGTCACACACTTCCTATTTTGGCAAATGTTTTATTTCGTAAAAAAGACGATCAACTTCAAGTTGTGTCTAGTGATTTAGAAATCCAAATTAAATCAGCAGGATTGATGGGTGGGGATGTTGGTAGTTTTACAACAACGGTTGGCGCACGTAAATTGATTGATATCCTTCGTTCGTTACCGAGTGAGCAAATCGTTTCGCTGACGTCGCAGAATAATAAACTTGTATTGCAAGCTGGTAAAAGCCGTTTTACGCTTCAAACATTGCCTGCTGAAGACTTTCCCTTGGTACAGGAGTCTGCTAAGTTTGGCGCTGTTTTTTCAGTTCCGCAAAAGGTATTGAAAGATTTGCTTCAACAAGTTTCTTTTGCTATGGCAGTACAAGATATTCGTTACTACCTCAACGGCATCTTGTTTGTTGTGGATGGTAAAAAATTAAGTTTGGTGGCCACAGATGGTCATCGCCTTGTTTATTCCAATGCTGACTTAGAAACCGAGGTGCCTAAGCAAGAAGTCATTTTGCCTAGAAAAACTGTTTTAGAGCTGCAGCGTTTACTTGCGGATAGTGATGAAAAAATTGACATTCAGTTTGCAAATAATCAAGCTAAATTTAATTTCGGATCCATGGAGTTTGTGAGTAAATTGGTCGAAGGAAAATTCCCTGATTACAACCGAGTGATCCCTAAAGGACATAAAAATCACATAACGATGGGTCGCCAAACACTCTTGACTTCTTTGCAGCGTACGGCCATTTTGACAAGTGATAAATTTAAAGGTGTCCGCCTTAATTTCGAAGAAAACTTACTTCGTATTTCTTCTAACAACGCGGAGCAAGAAGAGGCCGTTGAGGAACTTGATATTGACTACAGTGGTGATGCCATTGAGGTTGGCTTCAATGTGACTTACTTGATCGACGCATTAGCAAATATGTCCCAAGAAATGGTGGGCATTGAGCTTGCTGATGGCAACAGTTCGGCGCTCTTCACCGTGCCCGAAAATGCCAGCTATCGCTATGTTGTGATGCCAATGCGCATTTAAACCCAACCTTTCTCATTGGTTATTTTTTGAGCTTCCTAATCTAGGTTATTCATGTCTGAAGACTATACAAACGCTGGTGCTGATACGCACATTCCCATGGTTGTAACCGCGGCACAAGCTGCCGCCGATTCTGCGGGGTATGGTGAGGGGTCTATTCAAATTTTGGAGGGTCTGGAGGCTGTCCGTAAGCGGCCAGGCATGTACATTGGGGACACCAGCGATGGTACGGGTCTGCATCATTTGGTTTTTGAGGTTGTCGATAACTCCATTGATGAAGCGCTAGCGGGTCACTGTGACGATATCGTGGTCACGATTCACAGCGATAACTCGATTAGTGTGACGGACAATGGGCGGGGCATCCCAACAGGCGTGAAGATGGATGATAAGCATGAGCCCAAGCGCTCGGCGTCAGAGATTGCACTCACCGAGTTGCACGCGGGTGGTAAGTTCAACCAAAACAGCTACAAGGTTTCGGGCGGTTTACACGGCGTGGGTGTGAGCTGCGTAAATGCGTTGTCGCAATGGTTGCGACTCACGGTGCGCCGCGATGGTAAGGTACATGAAATCGAGTTTGCCAAAGGCTTTGTACAAAACCGCTTAATTGAAAAAGTCGAAGGTGTCGAAGTGTCGCCGATGCGCGTAACAGGGACGACCGATAAGCGCGGTACCGAAGTGCATTTTTTGGCTGACCCAGAAATTTTTAACAACATTGATTTTCATTACGATATCTTGGCTAAGCGTCTGCGCGAGCTCAGTTTCTTGAATAATGGTGTCAAGATTCGTCTGATTGATGAGCGTAATCAGCGAGAAGATAACTTTGCATTTGCGGGTGGTGTCAAGGGCTTTGTTGAATTTATCAATAAAGGCAAAAATATTTTGCACCCCAATATTTTTTATGCAGCAGGTGAGCGCGCATCGGAGACCTATGGCGGCATACCGGGCACGAGCATTGGTGTGGAAGTCTCCATGCAGTGGAATGATGGTTACAACGAGAGCCTGCTGTGCTTTACCAATAACATTCCGCAGCGCGATGGGGGTACACATTTAACAGGTGTTCGTGCGGCGATGACGCGCGTGATTAACAAATACATCACCGACAATGAGTTAGCCAAAAAAGCGAAAGTAGAAGTCAGTGGTGAAGATATGCGCGAAGGCCTTGCCTGTGTGCTGTCTGTCAAAGTACCCGAGCCAAAGTTTTCAAGCCAAACCAAAGATAAGTTGGTCTCAAGCGAGGTGCGCGCACCTGTTGAAGAAATTGTTGCGAAGACGCTGACTGAGTTTTTGGAAGAGCGACCCGCAGACGCAAAAATTATTTGCGGCAAGATTATGGATTCGGCAAGAGCGCGCGAAGCCGCTCGCAAAGCACGAGAGGCGACGCGTAAAACGGTGATGGGCGGTATGGGTCTGCCTGGAAAATTGGCTGATTGCCAAGAAAAAGATCCCGCACTGTGTGAGGTGTATTTGGTGGAGGGCGACTCTGCGGGCGGCTCTGCCAAGCAGGGACGCGATCGTAAATTTCAAGCCATTCTTCCATTGCGCGGAAAAATTTTGAACGTAGAAAAAGCGCGTTACGAAAAACTGATTGCCAGCAATGAAATTGTGACCCTGATCACAGCGTTGGGCACGGGTATCGGCAAAGACGATTTCAAAATCGACAAGCTTCGTTATCACCGCATCATCATCATGACCGATGCGGACGTGGACGGTGCGCACATTCGTACTTTGTTGCTCACGTTCTTCTATCGTCAAATGTCAGAGCTCGTTGAGCGCGGCCATATCTATATTGCCCAGCCACCACTTTACAAAGTGAAGGTCGGTAAGCATGAGCAATATTTGAAAGATGCGCATGAGCTGGATGCTTTTATGTTGAAGGTTGCGCTAGAAGGTGCTCGGTTGCTGCCAAGCGCGGGCCAAGCGATGGTGACGGGCGAGGCACTAGCCGAGGTCGCGCACCAATACCAAATGGCGCAAACCGTGATTGATCGTCTCTCCAATTGGATGGATATTGACGCGCTTCGTGCGATTGCCAACGGCGTTGCGGTGCATCTTGAGGACATGGATGCTGCCGTGGCTTCTGCGACTGCGATGCAGGCTGCGTTAGAGGCGGGCGAGAGCACGACGGGCACGCGGGCGGTTGTCCGTGCAGAAGTGGATATGCGTACCGATAAGCTGCAGTTGGTCATTACGCGTTACATCCACGGCAATGCTAAGCCCAGCATCATTCATAGCGATTTTGTGCGTGGTAACGACTATGCGGCGCTGCGCCGCGCCGCGGAGACTTTTAATGGCCTCATTGGCGAGGGCGGTGTGATTTATCGCGGCGAGGGGGAGCGCCAAAAAGAGCAAAAAGTAACGGACTTCCGCGACGCCATGGTTTGGCTCTTACAACAAGCTGATGGCGCAGTTGGTCGGCAACGCTACAAAGGTTTGGGCGAGATGAATCCCGAGCAACTTTGGGAAACGACGATGGATCCACAAGTGCGTCGCCTTTTGCAAGTCAAAATCGAAGATGGTATTGAGGCGGACCGCGTGTTCACCATGCTGATGGGTGACGAAGTGGAGCCGCGCAGAGACTTCATTGAAACCAATGCGCTGCGTGCGGCGAATATCGATACCTAACTTGCTTGTGTCATGAAGCGGCGGCTAGCCGTCGCTCCTCTTTTCCAAACCAGGCGACATAGAGTACGGGCAGCACGAGTAGTGTCAGCAGTGTTGCCGTAAACAAGCCGCCAATCACGACGACCGCCAGGGGTCGTTGTGTTTCTGCGCCAATGTCAGTGGAAATAGCCATTGGGAGCAGTCCTAGGGCGGCTAGAAGCGCCGTCATGAGCACGGTACGCAGTCTGGACATCGAGCCCTCTTTAACGGCTTCTACAACGCTTAAACCCTTTTCTCGCAGTTGCTGGAACACAGATAGCATCACCACGCCATTGAGCACCGCCTGCCCAGATAGCGCAATAAAGCCAATAGCCGCAGAAACGGAGAGTGGGATGGAGAACACAAAAAGAGCAATGAAGCCGCCGATTAAGGCCAGTGGAACATTAACCAAAATGAGTGTGGCCATTTTGAGCGAGCTAAACGCATCAAATAACAACACAAAAATCAGTAAGAGAGAAATAGGCACCACCATCGTCAGGCGTTGCATGGCGCGTTCTTGATTTTCGAACTCGCCTGACCAGCCAAGCGTAAATCCATTTGGAATCTTGACGTTTTTCTCGACGCGCTCTTTCATGTCTGCCACTACAGAGCCCATATCGCGGCCTTTGATAAAGATGCCAATAGCCATGGTACGCCGACCCGCCTCGCGAGAAATATTCATGGCACCACTGGTTTCGCGGATGGTGGTTACGCTGCCTAGCGCGGCATAGCCGCCATCAGGTGTTGGAATGGGGATGCTGGCAAGCCGACCAATTTCGCGTTTATCTGCAGGTAAGCGAACGGACACGGCAAATTTACGCTCACCCTCCCAAAGTTGCGTTGCTGCTTTGCCAGCAAGCGCGGCCTCAATGACGTCTTGTACATCTTGTACATTGAGGCCAAGGCGTGCCGCGCGATCACGGTCGATGTCAATCAGAATCTGTGGCACCTGGCCTTCTCGGTCAATTTCGGCTTGCTCGACCCCTTTGACTTGTCGTACCTCCCGCGCGATGGCTTCGGAAATCGTCCGCATTTGTGCCAAATCATCGCCTACGACTTTAATGACGATTTGCCCTTTGATTTGCGAGATCGACTCGAGTACGTTATCCCTAATGGGTTGCGAGAAGGTGGGCTCCATGCTGGGAATGGCGCTGACAGCATGATCCATCTCGTCAATGATTTTGGCTTTGGTCATGCCCTTGCGCCAGTGCTCGGGCTGTTTGATATCCACAAACACTTCGACCATGCTGATGGTTTTAGGATCTGTGCCATCCTCGGGCTGACCCGCTTTTGATACGGCGGTATTGACCTCGGGCACAGCCAATAGGGCTTTGCGGACGGTGTGCAAGGTTTTGGTGGCCTCTTCGTTCGACATGCTGGTTGGAATGCGAATATTGACCCACGTTGTACCTTCATCTAATTCTGGTAAGAACTCAGACCCGAGTTGAGAGGCTAAACCGAGCGCGCCGAGGAAGCCAATGGCACAAATTAAAACAATTTTTCTCGTGTTCGCAAGCGCCCAATCAAGCGCGGGGGTATAAACGCGCTTGCACCATGCAACCAAACGGTTGTCGCCATGCGGTAAATTTTTCTTGAGCATCCAATACGCGAGCAACGGTACAAGTGTGAGCGAAAAAATGAGTGAGCCAATTAAGGCCGCCACCACGGACAGAGCCATGGGCTGGAAGATGCGTCCTTCATGCCGTTGCAACGCAAAAATAGGCACGTGTGCAGCAATGATGATGAGCATGGAGAAGAGTGTGGGACGTCCGACCTCAACCGTTGCGTTAATGACTTCGTCGCGACGTGTGGTGTCGTCTAGCCCATCACGCCGCTCGGCAAGGCGGTGCATGATGTTCTCTACCACAATGACAGCGCCATCAACGATGATGCCAAAATCCATGGCGCCAAGACTCAGCAAGTTAGCTGGCACGCCCATCACTTTGAGACCGAGAAAGGTTGCCAAAAGCGAAAGCGGAATGACGACCACGACAGCTAATGAGGCGCGCAAGTTGGACAAGAAAACATAGAGGATGAGTGAGACGAGAAGTGCGCCCTCAATCAAGTTTTTAAATACAGTTCCAAGCGTTTTCGACATGAGCCATGTGCGGTCGTAAAACGGCTCGATGCTCACGCCTTTGGGCAGTGATTTCTCGTTGATGTAGGCAATTTTTTCTTTGACAGCTTTGAGCACGACGCTGGCGTTTTCGCCTTTGCGCATGATCACGATGCCTTGCACGATGTCGTCATCTGCATCTTGCCCAACAACCCCTAGGCGCGGCACCGCGCCGATTTTGACCTGCGCTAAATCACGAATCAAAATGGGTGTGCCGCCGCGTGCGGCCACCACAATGCGACCAATATCATCTTGTGACTGAAGAAGCCCGATGCCACGAATCGCATATTGCTGTACGCCTTGTGCTACATAGCTTCCGCCCACGTTTGAGTTACCGCGTCCTAGGGCATCGAGTAAGTTTTGAAAAGTGAGCTTGTAAGCACGTAGCTTGTCTAGATCGGGCTGCACTTCATACTGCTTGATGAAGCCGCCCATGGCAACGACATCTGCCACGCCAGGTACTTGGCGAATGCCACGCTCAATCACCCAATCTTCTAAGGTGCGCAAGTCGGTGCTGGAGAGGCCATCACCTTTGACGCGGTAACGAATGATCTCCCCAACGGGTGTGGCGTTGGGTGCTACGTTGACCTCTGCGCCAGGCGGCAGATCAACACTGCGCAGGCGTTCGTTGACCTCTTGTCGTGCGAGGTTCACATTCACGTTGTCGTTGTAGGTCACGACGGTAAATGAGAGGCCGAACTGTGTGTGAGAAAACACGCGGATGGAGTTGGGTAACCCAGATAGGGCAACCTCTAATGGCAGTGTGACTTGTTTCTCGACTTCTTCAGCTGCCCGCCCAGGATAGAGCGCAATAACCGTAACTTGGGTGTCTGTAACGTCGGGGAAGGCTTCAACAGAGAGGTTTTTAAAGGCAAACAAACCCGCCATGACGAACATCAAGACGCCCAGCACGATAAAGAGTGGCTGGTGTAGGGCGAAGTAAATCAGGCGTTTCATTTTTTGACCGCCTCAGGCGCAGCAGAGACTCTGGGCAGCGATGCGTTGTCCTGCGATAAACGCCACAGCCGTGCGAGTAGTAAGGTGTTGTCGCTGACAACCATCTCGCCAGCCTTCAAACCTTTAGAGACAATCACGTCTTTAGGGCCCTCATAACCTAGCTCAACTTCGCGCGGCTCAAACGTATTTGCGGTGCTCTGCACAAATACTTGATGCTTGGCGCCATACAGCAGTGCTGCTCCCGCAGGTACGAGGACACTGTCTGCCGGTATTTGTCTTGTGATGCGTGCAGTAACCAACATTTCGGCTTTGAGCAGGCGTTGCGGGTTGGCAATCAAGCCTCGAACTTTGATGGTGCGTGTGGCGGGATCAATAAAATCTCCTGCGGCTTTTACAACGGCTTGGAACACCTGTCCGCCAAGGCTTGGCACTGCGATCTCAAAAGTGCTGCCCGGCTTGAGGCTGCCAATATCTGACTCGCGCGCATCAATTTGTACCCATAGACTGGCGGGGTCAGAAATAGTAAACAAGGGCGGCACGCCCACGCCCGATTGATCAGGGCGTAGCTCTTGGCCGGGGTTTAAATTTCGCTCGACCACCACGCCATTGATGGTGCTTGCAAGCGTGAGTTGTTGGTTGACTCCGCCTGTGCTGGTGCCGCCATAGAGTCGTGTGCGGGCTTCTGCACGTGTGGCTTCGGCATTCGCTCTTGCTGCATCAGCCTCGGCGCCATCTAGTTCTTTGCGGGCAACGATGCCGGCATCAAAGAGTTCTTTTTGGCGAGCGAGGGCTTTTTGCGTGACGCGCAGATCGGCTTGCGCTTTGGCGGTATCGGCTTGCGCCACACCAAACTCGGGCGAGGCCAAGTTAGCTAAGGCTTGGCCGACAGCGACGCTTTGCCCAATATCGACCCGGATGGATGCCACACGGCCAGCAAAGCTGGCATAGATGCGCTGGGTGTGGTCTTCGTTCCACACTAGCTTGGCGGGTAACTCTACGGTGATAGATTTGGTTGCGACCGCCGCGCTGATGCCTAGTAGCGCTAACTGAGGATGATTGGGTGGAAAGCGCAGTTGCTGACCTTGCACGATGGGTGCTGGTGCCTCTTGTTTGGGAACTGGCGCTTCGTGACAGCCCGTAAGGAGTAGGGCAAGCAGAGCAATGGGGGTGAGTTTTTTCATTTCAAGGATTCCAGACGAATATTCCAAGCGATTTGTGCTTTTTCAAAATCGGTTTGAGC
This sequence comes from Comamonadaceae bacterium, assembly GCA_025352965.1. Classification (GTDB taxonomy): domain Bacteria; phylum Pseudomonadota; class Gammaproteobacteria; order Burkholderiales; family Burkholderiaceae_C; genus JASGCK01. Next base: position 8,045 of record JANXRP010000122.1, on the reverse strand, counting down.
GGCAATTGCTTCAAGTGTGGTGGCGCGCCATGTGCGGCGAGCCTCTAACAAGTCGGTGAGCGATAGTGCGCCTTTGTTGTAGGCCAGTTCAGCAAGGTCGGCTACGCGTTTGGCCTCGGGCGCAATGCCGTCGCTGTAACTGGCGGCGCGGGCTTGGTTGCTTTGCAACTCTTGCGCAAGTCGCTGATCGTCGTTGTATGCCGCATGGCGTATGCGCTCCAGCGCCGCCTCGGCGATAGCGAGTTGCGCCTCGGCTCTTGCAATTTCACCGCCAAAGCTATAGCCGCCAAGTGCGCCTAGCTGCAACGGAACGGACAGACGAAACGTGAGTAAGCGCGTGGATGTGCCGGGGAAATGGTCGAACGCCGTACCCAACGTGACATCGTTTTGTTTGAGCGCCAATGCATTGGTCAGCGCAGCGCGGTTGGCAAGGACGCGTGCCGTGGCAGCCTGCACGTCGGCGCGAGATTCCGTAGGCGGTAGGCTGAGGGCGGTACTGCTGTAAGCCTTGCTGGCTATGGCCTGCGGGGCACTGGCGATGAGTTTTTGTGAGCCAAGATCTAGGATAAGATTGAGCGCGCGTTCGGCAGTGGCGCGGCCTTGTTCGGCAAGTGTCACGTCGTTTTTGGCGCGCTGTGCCTCGATGTTGCTACGCGCAGCATCTTGCGCGGACAGATCGCCTGCGGTAAGCCGTTTGGCTGCGGTATCTGCCAATTGCTGGGCGCTGTAAGCAATCGCGCCTACCTGGTTGATGCGCTGCTGCGCTGCGAGCAAATCAAAAAACGCGTTGCTGGCTAATAGCTTTTGCTGCGTGAGTAGCTCCCGTAGATCTTGCGCCGAGGCATTGGCGGTCTGTGTGGCGGCTTCGGTTCGCAGTGTGCGTTTGTTGCCGCGCTCCCACGTCCAGTCTAGGCCAATGTTTTTATCAATACGTTTTTGATTGAGCCAGGACCCCGCGCCTACGCCATTTTGTAAGTCGATTTGCGACACGCCTGTTGACAGTACCGGCAGCGGTGCGCGGTTTGCCGCTGTGATGTCCGCTCGCGCGGAGCTGAGCAGCTGCTGGGCAATTTGCGCGTCAATGTTTTGTGTCGCTGCCGCTAGCGTTTCTGGTAGCGTAATGGTTTTGGCTGTTTGCGCAAAGGCGCTACTCAGAGCAAGCGTAAGGCAGATGGCGTAGTAGCGATGATGTTTGTGGAGTATCCTCATGGTGTGCAGTTTTACCTGTTTGCACCTGACCAACACCTGACCCAAACACGTTATGAGAATTCTTTTGGTTGAAGATGATCCCGCACTTCACGAGGTAATGACCCAAAATTTACTGGTTTTGGGGCATCGTGTGGAGGGCGCGACCAGTGTGGCCTCGGCGCAACATTGGTGGCGTGTGCAGCCTTTTGACGCGGTGTTGCTTGATCTTAATTTGCCCGATGGTTCCGGTCTTACGGCCTTACGTGAAGCGCGCAGCAGAGGTGATAAAACACCCGTGATTGTCCTGACGGCGCGCAACCGCACGGAAGAGCGTATTGCTGGGCTTGACGCGGGCGCGGATGATTATCTCGGCAAACCGTTTGAAATGGCGGAGGTAGAGGCTCGGCTTAGAGCCTTGGTGCGGCGTAGTGCGGGCGCAGATGATGTTGTAACAATTGGACAGCTAAAACTAGATCGCCGTGCGCGTCGTATTTATTGTGCCGATGTGGATTGGACGCTCCCTGCCCGCGAGTACGAGGTTTTGGTTGAGCTGCTGTCACCGCTTGGGCGGGTGGTGAGTAAAAAAATGCTGTCCGATAAGCTATCGGATGCGGACGATGCTCTGGGTGATAACGCATTGGAGTCTTTTATTTCTAGGTTGCGCAAGCGCATGATGGGCACAGGCGCCGCTATTGTGACGGTGCGCGGCCTAGGTTACCGAGTGCAACAAGAGGTCTTGTTTGATGTTGAAGCCAATTCATAAACGTAAGCCCTCACTGCGCTACAGGCTATTGCATCATGTGCTTTGGCCATTGGTGCTGACCTGGGCGCTTGGCTCAGCGATTGTCATTGGTTTTGCCTATTACTTTACGACACAAGCCTACGATCGCTCACTATTAGATGATGCTTATGCGTTGTCTGCACAGGTGCGTAGTGACCCAGTGACGGGACTTAGTTTAAGTTTGACGGATGCTGAAATGCGGGCCGTGTTATTTGATCAAACGGAATCGAACTATTTTGCGCTTTGGCGCTCTGATGGTCGTTTGCTGGCGGGTCATGTGGCGCTTATGCCACCAAGCCCAAGCCTAGCAAAGACGGGCGATGCGCTGGATGTCGCCATCGCGCCCACGTGGACGGATGGCGCGTATTTGGGGCGTGCGGTGCGCATTGTTTCGCTTAGTAAAACATCGCCAGAGCCATTTGTGGTGGTGGTTGCTCAAACGACGGATAGCCGCAATCGTTTGCTTCATCGTCTATTAATGGCGGGCCTCATTCCGCAAGTGATCTTGCTTGTGTTTTTGGCTTGGTGGTTGCGCCGTCGTGTGGGGCAAGATTTAGCGCCACTATCGCAATTGCGAAGCGCGGTTGAGCAGCGCGATGTGGCAGATCTGCGGCATATCCCAGAGGCGCTGACGAAGCAGGCGAGAACCAGTGACATTGAGCATCTTGGGGCGGCGATGAACTCTTTGTTTGATCGTCTTCAGCTCGGCATCGCTGCGCAACGCGAGTTTTCAGGAAATGTTGCACACGAACTTCGCACGCCATTGACTGGTATTCGCCTGCAAGCAGAGCATGCACTTACATTGAGCCCTGATCCAGCGATACAAGAGCGCATGAAAAAGCTATTGACCAGTGCTGACCATGCTAGTCATTTAATCGATCAACTGTTGGCTTTGGCGTTTGCGGATGAGGCGCGGCACAGTGTGCCTTTGGCTACGCTTGATTTGGTGGAGGTGGCGCGTGCTGCAACGCTGCGCCATTTGGCGCGTGCGGATAGCTTGCGTGTGGATTTAGGGGCAGAAGGCGTTGATGGCCCGCAGCCCATGCTGGTCTTGGCGCATCGCGTGTTGGTCGATGCGGTTTTAGATAATTTGATTGATAACGCCTTTCGTTATGGCCTGGCGGATACACATCCCAAAATTACAATCTCTGTAGCGCAAACGGGGTCTGAGATTTGGTTGACTGTGATTGATAACGGGCGTGGTTTAACTCGGCAAGAAGCCAGTCATTACAGGGGGCGTTGGGCGCAAGCAAGCGAGGTGCGCAGCATGGTTAATATCGGTCAAGGTGTGGGTCTTGGGCTTGCTATCGTTTCGCGCTATGCCGAGTTATTGGGCGCCAAATTTATTCTTCAAGCCGTGAGTCCTGACGGTGCTTCGGGCGGTGGGCTTTGCGCTGGTTTAGTGTTTGCAGCAAAAAGTTAAAATTGAGGGATGCAATATCCCAAACAATTTGATGTGATCGTCGTTGGCGGTGGCCACGCGGGCACAGAGGCCGCGCTAGCCTCGGCACGCATGGGCGCAAAGACGCTCTTGCTTTCTCACAACATCGAGACGCTAGGCCAGATGAGTTGTAACCCCAGTATTGGCGGTATTGGCAAAGGCCATCTTGTTAAAGAGGTGGACGCACTCGGTGGTGCGATGGCGATTGCTACCGATGAAGCGGGTATTCAGTTTCGGATTTTGAACTCCAGCAAAGGTCCAGCCGTTCGTGCGACGCGGGCACAGGCTGACCGCGTTTTATACAAAGCGGCGATTCGCTATCGCCTAGAAAACCAACCCAATTTGTGGCTTTTTCAGCAAGCGTGCGATGACTTGATGGTTGAGCACGTGAACGGCGAAGAGCGCGTCACGGGCGCGGTCACGCAAAGTGGGATTCGGTTCCCAGCCAAAACGGTCGTCTTGACGGCAGGCACATTCTTAGATGGCCGTATTCACATTGGGTTGCAAAATTTTTCGGCAGGTAGGGCGGGAGACCCCCCTGCTATTAGCTTGTCCGCGAGATTGAAAGAGCTCAAGCTGCCGCAAGGCAGGCTCAAAACTGGAACACCGCCGCGTATTGACGGCCGCAGCATTGATTTTTCTAAATGCTTGCGCCAACCAGGCGACGGCATGGAAAACAATGACGGTGTGATTGATACGCCAATGCCTGTGTTTAGTTTTATGGGCAACAAAGCCATGCATCCTGCGCAAATGCCGTGCTACATCACGCATACCAATGAGCGCACGCACGAGATTATCCGTAGCGGCTTTGACCGAAGCCCCATGTTTACAGGCAAGATTGAAGGTGTGGGGCCGCGTTATTGCCCCAGCGTCGAAGACAAAATCAATCGCTTTGCCGACAAGGAAAGTCATCAAATTTTTTTAGAGCCAGAAGGTTTGACGACGCACGAGTACTACCCCAATGGCATCTCGACGAGCTTGCCGTTTGATATTCAACTGGGCTTGGTGCGTTCGATGCAAGGCTTAGAAGAGGCGCACATTTTGCGTCCAGGTTATGCGATTGAATACGACTACTTCGACCCGCGCTCGCTCAAAAGCAGTTTTGAAACCAAGCAAATTGCCGGACTTTTTTTTGCAGGACAAATCAATGGCACGACGGGTTACGAAGAGGCCGCCGCGCAAGGTTTGTTTGCGGGTATGAATGCTGCGCTGCAAGTGCAAGGTAAGGCGTCGTGGTTGCCACGGCGGGATGAGGCGTACTTGGGCGTACTGGTGGACGACTTGATTACCAAGGGCGTGACTGAGCCATACCGCATGTTCACCAGTCGCGCCGAGTACCGACTGCAATTGCGCGAGGACAATGCCGACGCAAGACTGACCGAAAAAGGTCGCGAACTGGGCATGGTTGGCGACGCACAGTGGGATGCTTTTTGCAAAAAACGCGATGCCGTTTCACGTGAAACAGAGCGCTTGCGCAGCACCTGGGTAAGCCCTAAAAACATTGAAAAAGCAGAGGCGCAGCGTGTGCTGGGTAAGTCGATTGAGCATGAATATAGCCTCGCAGATTTGTTGCGCCGACCTGCTGTGAGCTATGCGGCGCTGGTCGGTTTGACAAAAACCGATGGTGAAAGCCTTGCCTCGGCTGAGTTGAGTGTTTTGAGCGACGCGCCTGACTTTGATAAATCTGTGATTGAGCAAGTCGAGATCTCCGCTAAGTACTGGGGCTACATTGAGCGTCAGCAGGGCGAGGTGGAGCGAGCGGCTTTGAGTGAGGCAACACTGTTGCCGCAGGATTTTGATTATTCGCAAGTCACGGCACTCAGTATCGAGGTGCGGCAGAAGCTCGCGAAATTTAAGCCCGAGACCTTGGGGCTGGCGGGTCGAATCTCTGGCGTCACGCCAGCCGCGATTTCGCTTTTGCAAATCCACCTTAAAAAGGGGCGGTTAAAAAAGGCGAGAGTTGTCGCCTTGGCCGAGTGATGGTGGGCGCGGGTTTGGCGGAAGCGCTACACGAGGGGCTGCTAGAGCTGCGCCTCGATTTGTCCGCGCATCAGCAAAAGCAATTGCTTGATTATTTGGCGATGATTGCCAAATGGAACAAGGTGTACAACCTGACCGCCATTCGTGATACGGGCGAAATGCTGACGCATCATTTACTGGATTCTCTGGCGATTATTTCACCGTTAAAAAAACACCTGGCTGACTTCAAGACCTACAGGCTATTAGATGTGGGCGCGGGCGCGGGCTTGCCTGGCGTGGTGGTGGCGATTTGCTGCCCCAATGTTGCCGTTGCATGCGTGGATACGGTTGGCAAAAAAGCGGCGTTTATTCAACAGACGGCGCTGGCGCTGGCGCTTCCTAATTTGCGCGGCATCCACGCAAGAGTTGAGCAAATGCTGCCAACCGACGTGTCGGGCGGATTCGATGTCATTACTAGCCGCGCCTTCGCAACACTGTCAGACTTTGTCGGTTTAACCTCGAGCCTGTTGGTTCCTGATGGGGGTGTATGGATGGCGATGAAGGCCAAAACCGCAGAGGCTGAGTCGGCGAATTTGCCCCAAGACGTTTCCGTGTTTCACGTGGAACAGCTGCATGTGCCAAGCTTGCAAGAAAATCGCTGCATTGTTTGGATGCGTCGAAACTAACGGGGCTTGGGGTACACTTGCCCCACATGTTTGGAATTACCAATTACGCCGCTTTTGTTGCGGCGTTTGTTTTGTTACTTTTTATTCCTGGCCCTGGAAATTTGGCATTGATTTCCTCGGCGGGACAGGGTGGTTTGCGCGGCGGGTTGGCTTCGGTTTTTGGGCTTTTAGTTGGAGACCAGATTTTGCTTTGGCTAGCCGTGGCGGGTGCTGCTGCCATCTTGGTAGCGAACCCATTGGTTTTTAAGGGCTTGCAGATTGTGGGGGCGATGTATTTGACTTGGCTCGGTTTTAAGATGTTGCTTGCCAAACAGGGCGCTCGGTTGGCGGTGGAAATTCAGGCGGGGCAGTATTTCAAGCAGACGATGTTGATTACGCTTTTGAACCCGAAAGCGGTGATGTTTTACGTGGCATTTTTCCCCCAGTTTATCGATCCCGCGCGTCACTTGGGGTTGGTGACGTTTGGCGTGATGGCGGCAACGATTGCTGTGCTTGGGTTTTTGTATTGTTTTGCGGTTGTTTTGATCACGCATTACGCTGGGCAAAAGCTTCGTGCTAGCCCAATATGGATGTGGCTTCTGGGCAAATTGGCTGGACTATTTTTAATTGGTTTTGGCGCTAAATTGGCCCTAGGTTTTTAAGATAAAAATAAAAAGAGAGAGCAAAAATGGCAAAGATTTTTTGTGTCGCCAATCAAAAAGGCGGCGTTGGCAAAACAACGACCACCGTTAATTTGGCGGCTGGTTTGGCTAAGATTGGTCAGCGCGTCTTGATGGTGGATCTTGACCCGCAGGGCAATGCCACCATGGGTTCGGGAGTTGATAAGCGAACGCTCAAGCACACTATTTATGATGTGCTGCTGGAGGAGGCGACGGTTGCCCAGGCTAGGGCGCGTAGCGAAAAATGTGGTTACGACGTGCTGGGTGCTAACCGTGAACTAGCGGGGGCTGAGGTTGAGTTGGTCGCCGTAGAGCGTCGCGAAGCACGCCTAAAGGCTGCGTTAGCTGCGGTGGGTGCAGAGTATGACTTCATTCTGATTGATTGCCCTCCGTCGCTTTCTATGCTGACCTTGAACGGTTTGTGTTGTGCCAATGGCGTGATTGTGCCTATGCAGTGCGAGTATTTTGCGCTGGAAGGGCTGACTGATTTGGTCAATACGATTAAGCAAGTCCATGCGAACTTAAATAAAGATTTGCAGATTATTGGTCTCTTGCGTGTCATGTTTGATCCACGTATTACGCTGCAAGTGCAGGTGAGCGATCAGCTCAAGGCGCACTTTTCAGAGAAGGTTTTTAATACCGTGATTCCGCGCAATGTTCGCTTGGCGGAGGCGCCTAGCTATGGGCTGCCCGGTGTCATATTTGACGCCGCATCCAAGGGCGCACAAGCCTATGTGGCGTTTGCTGCCGAAATGGTTGAGCGAATTAAAAAGATGTAATTTAAAAATCCGAAAGAGCGAAATGGTAGTCAAAAAACAAAAAGGCTTGGGTCGTGGCTTAGAGGCTTTGCTTGGGCCCACGGCGGTGGATGCGGGTGCTGCGCCTGTGAGCGGCGAGGGCGGCACGGGGGTGCTTAATCTCGATCAAATGGTAGCAGGCAAGTATCAGCCACGCACGCACATGGATGAGGGGGCGCTCTACGAGCTGGCGGAGAGCATTAAGCAGCAAGGGGTCATGCAGCCGATTTTGGTTCGCCGTTTGCCAGCAGGTGCACCAGCTGAGTACGAAATTATTGCAGGCGAACGGCGGTTTCGTGCGGCCAAATTAGCGGGTCTTAGCTCGGTGCCTGTTTTGGTAAAAGACGTGACAGACGAGGCCGCCGCCGCCATGGCGCTTATTGAAAATATGCAGCGCGAGGATTTGAATCCACTGGAGGAAGCCCAAGGCTTGCAGCGCCTCATCAAAGAGTTTGGGCTCACGCACGAGGCAGCTGCAGGCGCGGTGGGGCGCTCTCGCAGTGCCGCATCCAACTTGCTGAGACTGCTCAACTT
>JANXRP010000108.1 GCA_025352965.1 Comamonadaceae bacterium | reverse complement strand
CTGCTGACGAACCTTTCTCCATCCGATACAAGGTCACACGCGAAATGCCAGCAGTTTGAGCAGCAACCATCGCATTCACCCTCATTGCCTTGCGACGTGCACGTATTTGTTCACCCATGCTTTGCAGGGTGGTTACGGCTTGCTCATAGGCGCGATTAATTGATGTAGGCATATTTTTAAATTTGATTCTCATTATATTCATTTTTACTATTTTATTAATAATAAGAAACTTTATTTTTTGATAGGTGGTGTGAAAATGCTCCCTTAAAATCACGCCTTCACTCTTATTTTTATGGCCGTCTACACCACCGTTACCTTTGAACAAGCCGCGCCATTTCTAGCCGATTTGGGTCTTGGCGTTTTGCAAGATATCCAGCCATGCAAAGGCGGCATCGAAAATACCAATTACTTTGTTGATACAGATAAAGATGGCACATCAAATAGCTATGTTTTAACGCTGTTTGAGCGCCTTACCCACGCGCAATTGCCGTTTTACCTTGAGCTGATGCGCCACTTGGCCAAAGCGGGCATAGCTGTACCGATGCCCGAAGCTAATGTTGACGGAAAAATTTTGCATGAGCTATGCGGTAAACCTGCTTGCGTAGTCAACAAACTGACTGGCCGTAACGACGGCGCTGTCACCGCTGACCGCTGCGAGCAAGTAGGAGCGATGTTGGCGCGGATGCACTTAGCAGGGCGCGATTATCCACTCTCGCAGCCCAATCTGCGTGGCCTAGCGTGGTGGAACGAGACGATTCCTATCGTGTTGCCGCATCTGTCGCCTAAGCAAGCCAAACTGATTCAATCCGAACTGGCGTATCAAAATCACATTGCCGCCAGTAGCGCCTATGCGGCCTTGCCCAAGGGCGCCATCCATGCTGATCTATTCCGCGACAACGTGATGTTTGATGCCGCCAATGGCACGGATGGTCATGACAAACTCACAGGATTTTTTGATTTTTACTTTGCAGGAATTGATACATGGTTGTTTGATCTATGTGTCTGCCTGAACGACTGGTGTATCGACCACGCCACAGGGAAACCAGATGATGCCCTGCAAGCCGCATTCACCAAGGGCTACGAGAGCATTCGCCCTCTAAGCCAAGCAGAGCGTGGCTTAGAGGCCGCTATGCTACGCGCCGCAGCCCTACGCTTTTGGGTGTCGCGACTCTGGGATTTTTATTTACCACGCGAGGCTGCGTTGCTCACGCCTCACGATCCTGCTCACTTTGAACGTGTGCTCATGCACCGCTTGCCATGAAACTTAATATTCTTCCTGCCCGCGCAGGCTATCTGTGGGTCAAAAGCGGCTTTGCGCTGTTTGCCTACAAGCCCGCCGCATTTATTGGGTTTTTTACCAGCTTCATGCTGATGCTCATTTTGCTGGGAACGATTCCCGTCATTGGCAACTATTTGTCCATGCTTGCCTTCCCTGCGCTCACGCTGGGAATGATGGCCGTGGGTAACGAGTGCGTCAAACTGAAGAACAACATCATTCTGCCCATGACCCCGCCGCCCATGCTAATGGCTTGGATGACGATACGGCGCTCATTTAAACCACTACTGCACATGGGTGTGTGGTTTGCGTTTGGATTTGCCTTCGTACTCTTAATTGGCGCGGCTTTGGACGGCGGCGAGTTCGCCAAGATGTACATGCAAGGTGGCGGCATTAGCAAAGAGTTGGTACAAAAAGATGGTTTTAAAGATGCCGTGCTACTGACCACGCTGCTCTACTTCCCCTTGGCTGCCATTTTTTGGTTTGCCCCAGCGCTCATGAACTGGAACAAAATGCCGCTGTCTAAAAGTCTGTTTTTTAGCGCCTACGCCGTTTATAAAAACTGGCGTGCGTTTGGCGTCTATGTGCTGGTATGGGCGGGTGTTTTTTCTGTTATCAGCGGCACGGTGCTTTTAATTGCTAGCCTTGTGATGGGCGGTGCGGCGGCGGCATTCTTGCTGATGCCGATGATGGTACTGCTCTCCGCCATCTTTATGGCATCCACCTTCCCCACGTTTGTGGACTGCTTCCAGCACCAAGTGCCAAAAGTGCCAAAGGCCTAAATCACCGTCAACTTCGCCACCGACAGCGCCAGCCACTTAGTGCCGTGGCGATTGAAATTGATTTGCGCTCTAGCATCTAAGCCAGCACCCTCCAAGCTCAAAACTTTTCCCTCGCCAAACTTGGTGTGAAAGACTTGCATACCCTTCGCCAGTCCCTGCACATCAGATGCCTTGGGAGCCAGACTAGGCGCGGCTTCCACGACCTTCTTGCTAGCAGCCCAATCCCACTGTGGCTTGTAGGTCGATGCGCTATTTTTTGGCGTAATCCAGCGCAGGCACGCTTCGGGTAGCTCATCAAAAAATCGGCTCTTGATACCGTAACGCGTTTGTCCATGCAAGAGCCGTGTTTGCGAGTACGTGAGGTAGAGGCGCTTTCTCGCACGTGTAATCGCCACGTACATGAGGCGGCGCTCTTCCTCTAAACCATCCGCATCAGACTGCGAGTTTTCGTGAGGAAACAGTCCCTCCTCCAAGCCCGTAATGAAGACGGCATCAAACTCCAAGCCTTTCGATGCATGCACCGTCATCATCTGCACAGCGTCTTGTCCTGCATCTGCCATGTTGTCACCCGCCTCTAGCGCTGCGTGAGTGAGAAAGGCGGCGAGGGGTGACATCACTTCATCATCACTACCTGCTTGCTCTTCTTTTCCAAAGCCTTCAATCGTGACAAAACTCTCGGCGGCGCTCACCAATTCTTCCAAATTTTCTACGCGGTCTGCGCCTTCGCGCTCGGTGCGGTAGTGCTCAAGTAGTCCGCTGTGTTCTAGCACTAGCTTGATCGTCTCGCTCAAGGTCAGGCTCACGGTTTGCTCGCGCAACACGTCAATCTTGGCAACGAAGCCGCCAATGTTCGTGCCAGCCTTACCCGTGATGTGCTGCACTGCCGAATAGAGAGACACTCCCGCTGCTTTGGCGGCATCTTGCAATTGCTCAATCGAGCGAGCACCAATGCCGCGTGGCGGAAAATTGACCACGCGCATAAAGCTGGTGTCGTCGAGAGGGTTTTCCATCAAACGCAGATAAGCGAGTGCATGTTTGATTTCGGCGCGTTCAAAAAAACGCAGTCCGCCGTACACACGGTACGGCACGCCCGCATTGAAGAGTGCCGTCTCAATCACACGGCTTTGCGCGTTGCTGCGGTAGAGCACGGCAATTTCTTTCAAATCCAAACCACCGCGATGCAATTGCCGCGCTTCGTCCACCATCCATTTAGCTTCAGCTAAATCGCCTGTCGCTTCAAATACGCGCACGGGCTCGCCAGCGCCTTGGTCTGTTCGCAGATTCTTGCCCAAGCGCCGCTGATTGTGGCTTATCAGCTCGTTAGCACTATCCAAAATGTTGCTGTAACTGCGGTAGTTTTGCTCCAACTTAATTTGATGCTGTACGGAAAAATCACGCACAAAGTCGGCCATATTGCCCACCCTGGCACCACGAAAAGCGTAAATGCTTTGGTCGTCGTCGCCCACGGCAAACATGCTTGAACCTACGCCTGAAAACATCTTCAGCCACGCGTATTGCAGCTTGTTCGTGTCCTGAAACTCATCCACCAAAATGTGCTGGAAGCGCCGCTGGTAATGGGTTCGCAGCTCATCAAAGTCGCGTAAGATCTCGTATGAACGAAGCATCAGCTCAGCAAAATCGACCACGCCTTCGCGCTGGCATTGCTCTTCGTAGAGTTGATACAGCTCGATTTTTTTGCGAGTTGCCGAGTCGTTAGCTTCCACGTCTTTGGGGCGCTTCGCATCGTCTTTGCAGTTAGAGATAAACCACGACAGCTGTTTAGGCGGATATTGCTCATCGTCGATATTGAACTGCTTACACAGGCGCTTGACCGCCGAGAGCTGATCTTGCGTATCTAAGATTTGAAAGGTTTGCGGCAATCCAGCAAGCTTGTAGTGCGCACGCAAAAACCGATTGCACAGTCCGTGGAACGTCCCAATCCACATGGCGTTCACGTTGACGGGCAGCATCGAGGTCAGCCGCAGCTTCATCTCTTTGGCAGCTTTATTGGTAAAAGTCACGGCCAATATGCCGCCAGCACCAACATGGCCTTGCTGCAAGAGCCATGCAATACGGGTGGTGAGTACACGGGTTTTGCCAGAACCAGCGCCCGCCAAAATGAGCGCATGCTCGTTGGGAAGGGTGGCAGCGCGGGCTTGTTCGGGGTTGAGGGATTGGACGAGAGGTGAGGACATAAAAAAGCGCAGTTAACTGTTAGCGATTCTAGAGGTCTTCTTGCAGTAGCCTTGCGTCTTTCTGCGACACGCATTGTCGCTCGCGTACTTATTCTGAATACATGACAAGAAATATTTATTTAGCTGTAGAAGCGACAGGACTCAACACCAACATCGATCGCATCATAGAAATTGTTGCGCTTGAGGCAGATGACCTCAAACTAACAGGGCGGCAATTTCAAGTAGTGCTCGATCCAAAGCACCCCATGGATCCTGGCGCTGAGGTGGTGACTGGTTATAAAGACGAGTTACTGCAAGGCTTGCCTGTGTTTAGTGAGATGGCGTCCTCGCTTCTTAAATTCGTCAGCAACGCAAACCTTATTGTCTTTAACAGCAGCTGGGCATTACGACTGGTAGATGCTGAGCTGGCGCGATTGGATTTGTTACCCCTATCGCAATATGCGCACCAACTCAAGGATGCTCAATCTATTGCCAAACAGTTAAAGCTAAACGTCCGTTTGTCTACCGACCGTTTATCAAAGTTGTATAGCTGCCGCGAGCCAGCTCACATTTGCAGCCAAACATGGCGAGATTGCTATTTGTTATCGCAAATATTGCCGCACCTAGAACACGCCATCACACCAGCTTAATGTTCCAAAATTGGCCAGCATTTCACTGGCAACGTTTGACGTAATGTATCTTGAGACTCTACTTGAGCATAGGTCGATCCTGATAGGTTGCCATACAGGCACAAACACGGATGAGATGGCAATTTTTCAAAATAATCAAGCAATGGTTTGCACAAATGATCCCAAAGTAAACCATGTAATTGAGAATGCTCGGACTGGCTAGGTTCGCATAAATTACATAGCCATTGATTGCGAATGCGACTGCGAACTGGCAACACGTCAGGCCACATCAAGGCATCCCAAAACCGATTTTTATGCCTGACTGCCAAGCAAAGGCTTGTTGGACTGACAATAATCTCTATGCAGCTAGGCCAACCTTGTGGACGAAGCACCCATAGCTTTTTTTGCTGTTTGACAATTTGCAAAGGCCAACGAGTGCCTTGGCTTTGATCTAGTAGCCGCAACATGCAGGCCTTCAATTCTCGTGTGCTAAATTGGCTCATGCTCTAGCCTTGGGGGCAATAAACCTGCCAGCCTGTATGTCATAAACATACGTGCGCACAGTACGAATCTCTACCCAAACCTCAGTCGTATTTAGCAAAGCTTCAACGCTTGGTGGTGGTACTTTTCCATAACTGTGCTCTAGCAAATCGTGTGTCAACCAACTTTGATGCGTCATCCAAGGGTGTTGGTAATCCAACCAATTGGTGACCTCATCTGCATCGAACACACTATCGTCATGCCGCCCATCGTTATGGATAGCACAAAAAATGGCTTGCCGCGTGGCCAGTATGTTGTCGCTCTCTTCGTCATACAGAGGATTCGACTCATCAATCACATAGTCTAAATCAGCACTTACCTCTGCGTCCCAAAGCGGGCGACTGGTTGCCCCTGCCTGCTGTGCCTCTTGAACCAATGGCGTTGCACTTTGACGGCACAAAGACTGCAATTCCCGATATAAAGTATGAAGGTTTAAATCAATCTGTGCAAATTGTTCATGCATTGCTATCTCCCCCCTAGAACGAAAAACTCTTGACATCTGACGTGCCGCTCTGCGACGCTGGGGTTGGCCTAGGTTTTGGCTCGCGCCACAGCCGCTGCGCTTCGG
>JANXRP010000084.1 GCA_025352965.1 Comamonadaceae bacterium | reverse complement strand
CGATAACTACCCCAGACAAATCAAGCAAATTTTGTAGGCCTGTATCTTTTTGCATGCCTTAATCATATCATCTATTGATATAAATAAATGCGATAGTCACACCGTCCGATTCAACAGTGCCAGCTGCGTTTTCTTACTAGCCAATTGCGCAAGCCACCAATGCAGCGCACGGTGCGTGGTTTTGTCGCTTGGCCTGATCAGCTTGCAAGGCCTTCGACCGAAACGAGTCTTGCAGAGCTGCATTCATCTCGAACTGCTTTGAGCCCTTGATAGACTGGCCCTGTGTAGAAGCTCTCCCAAGCAGCCACTGAGGGGAACTCAAGCACGACGATTCGCCTCGGCTCCCAGTCTCCCTCGTAGACCTTGTGTGCGCCGCCACGGGCAAGATAACGTGCGCCTGCAGCATCAAGAGCTGGCTTTACGCCCTTCATGAACTCTTGGTATCGGGACATGTCCCTGATCTCGACATCAAAGATGACATAAGCACTCATTGCAAACTCCTAGTTTATGTTGTCCGACTTCACATCACTTAGATCATATCAAGCGAAATATTCACACCGTCCGATTTAGCAGCGCTAGCTGCGTTTTCTTACTAGCCAATTGTGCCAACCACCAATGCAGCGCACGGTGCGTGGTTTTGTCACCAGCATGTTCGCGCCAAGCGTAGCTAATGGAGGGTGTTCGTGCTGGCCCTTTGATTTTTTTAACAATCAGTTGACCCGCATCAATGTAGGGCTTGGCGATGAGTTCGGGCAGATTGCCGCAACCCAAGCCGCGTAATTGCGCGTGTAGTTTGTCGGTCATGCTGGGCACGGTGAGCACGTCTTGCCCTGGCAAGATGCCGACGCTAATGGTTTCTTGCTCGGGCGTGCTGTCGGCAACGGCTACCACGCGGTGTAGTTTGATTTGCGCATCAGTTAGCGGCTCTGGCAGCTTGGCTAACGCGTGATGTGGTGCAACGGCAAAAACAAAATTACCGCTGCCCATGGGTTTGCTGGTAATCCCTGCCGATTGCATATTGCCGCCTACGCCAATCGCTATATCGACCTTGCCCGATTGCAAGGCGTGGAATGTGCCCGATAAGGTTTCGTCGTGAATGCGAATGCGCGTGGGTGCTTTGAGCGCAAAAAAGGCTTCGACTAACTCAAACACGGTGGATTTGACGATGAGGCTATCGACGGCGATATCAATTTGTGGCTCCCACCCTGTCGCTACACGCTTGACGCGATTAGCTACCGCGTGCAGGTCTTGCATGACGCGCGAGCCCTCGCGTAGCAACTCTGCACCAGCGGCGGTGAGCTTGGCTTGGCGCGAGCTACGGTCAAAGAGCAGCACATCGAGCGCATCTTCGATTTGCCGCACGCGATAGGTCAGGCTGCTGGGTACCAAATCTAAGCTGCGCGCGGCCTTGGCCATGCTGCCATGCTGGGCTATGGCGGCAATTATGCGGATGGCTTCAGGGTTGAGGAGATCGGTGGTGTGCAAAATGCTAATTCAAAATAATTGAATGATGTCGTGAAAACAATTCGATTTTAAATGATCTAATGGCTTGCACAATTAATCCATCGCAATCAAAGACAGAGGTTGCATACAAGGAGAGGCAAGATGATCACTATTCGTAAATCTAAAGAGCGTGGCTATGCAGACCACGGCTGGCTGAAGAGCTATCACTCGTTTAGTTTTGCAGGCTACTACGACCCTGCGCATATGGGTTTTGGCAATTTGCGTGTGATTAATGAGGACTGGATTGCCGCTGGCATGGGTTTTGGTGAGCATGGTCACCGCGATATGGAAATTGTGACCTATGTGCTAGAGGGCGATCTTGCGCACAAAGACAGTATGGGCAACGTCAAGGGCATCCCGCCGCACGATGTGCAGCGTATGAGTGCAGGCACGGGCGTGACGCACAGCGAGTTCAACCATGCGGAAGGTCAAACCACGCATCTGCTGCAAATTTGGATTGAACCGAACGTGCGTGGCATCAAGCCCAGTTACGAGCAAAAAACGTTTGCACCCACCGAGAAGCGTGGCAAGCTGAAATTAGTTGCCAGTGGCGACACGACAGAGCAAGCGGCTGGCGCAGACACGATTCATGCTAACGCCAAGTTGTATGCAGGATTATTTGATGGGGCGGAGACGTCGCAATTGGTGCTGGATCCCACTCGCAAGACCTATGTTCACTTGGTGAAGGGTGAACTCATGGTTAATGGTCAATCTTTGACAGGTGGCGATGCTGCTTTGTTAGAGACTGAGACGCTGCTTGCGCTGACATCAGCCAAGGGCGCAGAGGTGCTGGTCTTTGATTTGGCTGCACATTAATTTTATTTTTTAAGGAAAACTCATCATGTCTAAATTTCAAAATGCTTATGCGCTAGTCGGTCGTTTGCTCATCGCGCTGCTCTTCGTTCCTGCTGGGCTTTCCAAAATTGGGGGCTTTGACGGCACCGTGGGCTACATCGCTTCCAAAGGTTTACCAGCCCCGACCTTGGGCGCAGTCGTTGCCATCTTGGTTGAAGTGGGCCTTGGCCTTGCGCTTGCGTTTGGTTTTAAAGCCCGCGCTGCGGCCTTGGTGCTTGCCATCTTCTCGGTTGCCTCAGGCATCTTCTTCCACAACTTTTGGGCAATGGAAGCCGCGCAAGTGATGGTCAATCAAATCATGTTTATGAAGAACCTTGCTATCGCAGGAGGCTTGCTGGGCGTGGCCGCGTGGGGTGCGGGTGCTTATAGCTTGGATGCCAAATTTTCCAAATAACAGATTCACATTTCGTTTTATTTTTAATCGCCTTTTTAGGAGAAACTCTCATGGCAAGAACAGCAGTTGTATTTCATTCAGGTTATGGTCACACCGCACGTGTGGCTGAGTTTGTGGCCAAAGGCGCTGGCGCAGAGCTGGTCGCGATTGATGCCGACGGCAATTTGACCGACGCGCAGTGGGCAACACTGCACGCCGCCGATGCCATCATCATGGGCAGCCCGACCTACATGGGCATGGCGAGCTGGCAGTTTAAAAAGTTCGCTGACACAACTAGCAAGCAGTGGTTTACGGGCGCTTGGAAAGATAAAGTCGCAGGCGGATTTACTTGCTCGGCTAGCCCTAGCGGCGACAAGCTCTCGACCATTCAATACTTCATTACGTTGGCTATGCAACAAGGCATGATTTGGGTGGGTCAACCCGCGCAAAACGATGGCACGATCAACCGCATTGGTTCCAACTCTGGTGTGATGGCGCAAGTGGGTCCTACCAGCCCCGCAGCTGATATTCCGCAAGGTGATTTGGATACGGCCGAGGCATATGGCAAGCGCGTGACCGAAGTAGCTACGAAGCTAGCCGCTTAGTTCCCCCCCCGATCGGGGGCACTTAGCGTTTCAAGAGAGTGCTAGGATTGTTCCTATGAACATTCTTAACATTCTCTCGGCATTGGATTGGTTGGCACTTGCGTGGTTTGCGCTGGCATGGGCACTGTACGTGGCCTATGCGCGGCGTGAAAACGTTAAAGACTCATCGCTTTTGCAGGTCACTAATCGCTATAGGCGTGATTGGTTGATGCAAACCACGTTGCGTGATCCACGCATGGTGGATACCGTGATTACGCAAACGCTGTCGCAAACACCTTCGTTTTTTTGCAGCACCACCATTTTGGTGATTGGTGGTTTGCTTGCGATTTTGGGAGCGAATGACAAAGCAACTGAACTGGTGCGGGATATTCCGTTTGTTGCGCGAACCACTGCATTAGTGTTTGACTTGAAGCTCATTGTGATGGTGGCGATTTTTGTGTACGCATTCTTTCGCTTTAGCTGGAGCATGCGTCAATACACGTTTGTGGCGCTCATTATTGGTAGCATGCCGCCGCCAAAAGCCTTTGGTGATGCAAGCAATGACAACGGGAAACAGTCTCGCGAGGCTTATGCCACAAGGGCAGCACGCTTAGTGGCTTTTGCAGCCGAATCGTTTAACGATGGCCTCAGAGCCTATTATTTTGCATTTGCCGTGATTGCTTGGTTTGTCTCGCCACTGCTATTTGCTTTGGCAACCTTAGCGGTCGTCTTGATTTTGCATCGCCGCGAATTTAAGTCGGAGATTTTGTCTGTGTTGCAAAGCGACTCTTAAAACGACTGTCATCGCCAAAGTCTTTGGGTTTTAAATCGCCGCCCAAAGCTTCGCGCTCATCAAACACGAAACACGTGCCGTTGTAGTGATTACCTTCGGTTTCATCTTGCGTTTCCTCAAAATATTTCAAGATGCCGCCGTCCAATTGATACACGTCCGTCAATCCCGCTTCGCGCATGAAGATCGCAGCTTTTTCGCACCTGATACCACCTGTGCAAAAACTCACGACTGTCTTGCCCTCTAGCTGGGCTTTGTGCGCTAAAAACGCAGCAGGAAACTCGGTGAATTTATCGATGCGCCAATCGATAGCACCATCAAACGTGCCGTAATCGACTTCAAATGCGTTACGCGTATCAAGTGTTACCACGGGCTTGCCATCATCATCAACCCCCTTGTCCAACCAGCGTTTGAGTGTTTTTGCATCAACCGATGGGGCCCGTACTTCTGCGCCTGCAGCAAAGCTAGGTTTGATCGTCGGGTGATTCATGCGAATGATTTCGTTCTTCACCTTGACGAGAAGTTTTCTAAACGGCTGCGTAGCCGACCAACTGCGTTTGATTTCAAGATTTGCAAATCGGCTATCTTCTAACAACTGGCGAACAAACTGATCGATGCGCGCCTCTTTGCCAGCCAAAAAGAGATTAATACCCTCGGCGGCTAACAGAATCGTACCTTTGAGCTCCAAGCCTTGCGCTGTGGTTTGAAGGTCCCTGCACAGAGTGTCTGCGTCTGGCAGAGCCACAAAGTGATAGGCCGCGATATTGAGAATATTCGAGGGTGCTTGCGGGGGATGTTTTGGGCTTGTCATGTCACGTCTTATTTTTGCTGTTTCGTCGCATGTGTGCGGTTTTTGCTGCACTGCAACTTAAAATCATTTTCTTTCATATTGAGATGATTTTCATGAACACATCCACGCTTCGAATGACTCAAATTTCTTTTGCTGCCGCGTTTAGTCTCCTAGCGCTCATCGCTTGCAGTCCGCAAGCGGCTACCGCGCCGACTGAGGTGATTCGGCCTGTCAAAACGATCGCTGTGGGGAGTGCTTCGATAGCGCCATCTGCGGCGTATGCAGCAGAAATTAGGCCTCGCATCGAGTCTCAGCTGGCTTTTCGTGTGGGCGGCAAAGTGGTTGAGCGGTTGGTGGAAATCGGTGCAACCGTGCGCACGGGACAAGTTTTGATGCGACTGGATCCTGCTGACTTGCAGTTGTCTAGCAACGCCGCGCTGGCACAAGTGGCAGCAGCTAAAGCCAATGATGATGTGGCACAAGCGGCTTTGAAGCGCTCGCAAGAACTGGCGCGCCAAAATTTTATTAGTAGCGGTGCATTAGACCAAGCAACGGGACAAGCTAATGTGACGCATGCAGCATTGGCAGCAGCAGAAGCTACTAGTGCGCTAGGAATCAATGCCACACAGTATGGTGTTTTGAAAGCCGATGCCGATGGTGTTGTGACTGCTTTGAGTGCTGAAGTGGGGCAAATTGTGGCGGCAGGAACGCCCGTTTTGAAAGTGTCGGCGGGCTCGCAAAAAGATGTCGTTTTTTCAGTACCAGAGGAATCCGTGGGCATGCTGAAGCGTGGTGCGCCCGTAGGCGTTCAGTTATGGTCTAAAGCAGGTGTGACGATTGCGGCAACGGTGCGTGATGTAGCGGCTATTGCCGATCCGCTGACGCGTACGTTCACCATCAAGGCGGCATTAAACGACGCTAACAATGCCGTGCCACTGGGTTCAACTGCAACAGTTCTGCTTAGCGCTTCGATTGCTAATAAAACTAGCGCAAATGCGCCGGCGCTGGTCATTCCGCTGGTTAGCGTGGTGGAATCGCAAGGCAAAACGGCTGTGTGGGTGGTGGAGACTTCCGCCAATGTGAGTGTGGTGAAAAAACGTGTTGTACTGCTTGCGTCCACACTGCCAGACTCGGGCGCGGATGCGCAAGTGATCGTGGCATCAGGTTTAGCGCAGGGCGCTGTGGTGGTGACCGCTGGTGTGCATACGCTCGCCGAAGGGCAAAAAGTGCGCGTGATTGAAGCTGCCAAGCCTTAAGGATTCGTTATGCCAAACTTATCAACTTGGGCGCTCAATCACCGTCCACTCGTTCGCTACTTGATCGCCGTTTTATTGCTCGGCGGTGTCTTTAGTTATTTTGGACTTGGGCAAGACGAAGATCCGCCGTTTACCTTCCGCGCAATGGTGGTACGTTCGTATTGGCCTGGTGCGACGGCGCAACAAATGGCCGAGCAAGTTGCTGACAAAATTGAGAAGAAGTTGCAAGAAGTGCCTTACGCCGACAAAATTCGCACCTACACCAAACCAGGTGAGATGCTGACGATTTTGCAATTGAAAGATAGTTCGCCGCCGAAAGATGTGGCGAACTCGTTCTATACCACGCGCAAAACGATTGGTGACATGAAGCAAGATTTGCCTGCTGGTGTGGTGGGTCCTTTCTTCAACGACGATTTTGGTGATGTGTACGGTGTCATGTTCGCCTTTAGCGCCGATGGCTATAACTATGCGCAGATGAAAGAGTATGTTGAGCAAACTCGTCAGCAATTGCTGCGTGTAAAAGACGTGGCCAAGGTCCAACTATTTGGTGTGCAAGACGAAAAAATATTTCTCGATTTCAACCACCAACGCTTGGCACAGCAAGGTGTGGATATCAATGCCGTACTGGCGCAAGTGACGGGGCAAATCGATGTAGCGCCCAGCGGTTTGATGACGACAGGGGCGAATAATGTGCCCGTGCGAGTGAGCGGTCAGACCAATGCGGTCAAGGTTTTGGAAGATATGCCCATTAAGGTGGGGGCGACCACGATGCGCCTTGGCGATCTAGCCCGCGTGAAGCGGGGCTATATCGAGCCCACGCAGCAAAAAATTAGACAAAACGGCAAAGACATCATTCTTTTGGGTGTGTCGATGGCCAAAGGCGGTGACATCATTGCACTGGGTAAATCACTCGCCGTTGCTGAAGCACAAATTGAAGCGGCATTGCCTGTTGGCATTGAAATGGACAAAGTACAAGATCAGCCTAAGGTCGTTGCAGGATCGGTCAATGAATTTTTGCGCACGCTGGTTGAAGCGGTACTGATCGTGCTGGCCGTGAGTTTCTTAGCGCTGGGGCTTCATAAAAATGAAACCCCCAAAACCGGTAAATTTAGGTTTCCATTCATCTTAGATTGGCGACCAGGACTGGTCGTGGGACTCACGATTCCACTCGTGCTGGCGATGACGTTTTTGGTCATGGGTATGACCAATACCAATTTGCACAAAATCAGCTTAGGCGCGCTCATCATCGCTCTGGGTCTTTTAGTGGACGATGCCATCATCGCGGTGGAAATGATGGTGCGCAAATTGGAAGAGGGCATGAGCAAGTTTGAAGCGGCCACCTTTGCGTACAAAGCAACGGCCTTTCCCATGCTTACGGGCACGTTGATTACGGCCGTCGGATTTTTGCCGATTGCAATGGCAAAGTCAGCAGCGGGTGAGTACACCTTCACGATCTTTTCTGTCACCGCTATGGCGCTGCTTTTGTCATGGATTGCCGCTGTTATTTTTACGCCCTACATTGGCTTTTTGATTTTGAAAGTCAAGCCTGCGGGCAGTGCGCATTCCAGCCACGATGTATTTGATACGCCAGCACTGAACGCGCTACGCCGTGCGGTGACTTGGTGCATCAGGCATCCGTGGAAAACCATTGCCGCTACCGTTTTAGCCTTTGTGCTGGGCATTGTGGGTATGGGTAAAGTTGAGCAGCAGTTCTTCCCCGATTCGTCGCGCTTAGAAGTGATGGTCGATATTTGGTTGCCCGAGGGCTCTAGTTATGACAAAACCGATGCGGAAGTGCGCAAGGTGGAAGCTTGGCTTACCAAGCAACCCGAAGTTGCCAGCTACACCAGCAATGTGGGTGCGGGTAGTCAGCGGTTTGTACTGACACTTGATCAAATCTTTCCGCAAAGTAACGTTGCGCAAATTGTGGTGATGCCAAAAAATTTACCAGAGCGTAATGCGCTGCGTGATCGCTTGGAGCAAGCGTTCCGCACCGAACTCACCAGCGTGCGAGGTCGCGCCAAATTGCTGCCCAATGGCCCACCCGTGAACTATCCCGTGCAGTTCCGCGTAGAAGGTCCCGATGCGGGGCAGGTACGCGCGATTGCTGATCAAGTCAAAGCGGTTGTCGCTAAAAACGAGAACACGCTTGGGGTCAATGACAATTGGAACGAGTCCATTTACGGTGTCAAATTAAACGTCGATCAAGATCAAGCGCGAAGCCTTGGTGTGACGAGTAAGTCGATTGCGCAGGCCACAGCCACCTTGGGCGGCGGTGCACCTGTTGCTACATTTAGAGATGGCGATAAGCAAATTGACATTGTGCTCAGACTCTTTGGTGGCAATGCGCAAAGCGGTGTGCCTAAAAGCCACAGTTTGGATGAGCTCACGCAGCTGAATGTCTTTACTAGCACGGGCAAAGCTGTGCCGCTCACGCAAATTGCCAAGCCTGAACTCGTGTTTGAACCAGGGGTGATGTGGCGTGAAAACCGCAACTATGCCATCACAGTCAACGCCGACCTTAAGGGCAGCATTCAAGCGCCAACCGTGACGGGACAGATTGACCCACTCCTAGAGCCGATTCGTAAAGCGATGCCTACCGGCTACAACATCACGGTAGCAGGCAGTCAAGAGGAAAGTGCCAAAGGTCAAGCCTCGATTGCAGCAGGCATGCCTGTGATGCTATTTATTACTTTCACACTGCTGATGCTGCAGCTGAAGAGCTTTTCAAGATCACTTTTGGTGTTCCTTACGGGGCCATTTGGGATCATCGGTGCGGCTGGCGCACTACTTATGTTCAATCGTCCGTTTGGCTTTGTAGCGCTTCTCGGTGTGATTGCGCTCATGGGGATGATTCAGCGCAATTCCGTGATTTTGATTGATCAAATCGAGCAAGACATTGAAGCGGGCAGCCCACCTTGGAAGGCCATTGTGGACAGCGTGGTGCGAAGGGCTAGGCCAATTGTTCTCACCGCAGCAGCCGCGATTTTGGCGATGATTCCGTTGACGCGAAGCGTGTTTTGGGGGCCGATGGCGGTGGCCATTATGGGCGGCTTAGTGGTGGCAACTTTCTTGACCCTGCTCAGTTTGCCTGCCATGTATGCGGCTAGTTTTAAGGTGAAGGTCACGGAGTAACGCGATGCCGAAATTGGGGCGGTGAAGTAAACTCGTTTGAATGTTTGTTCATCTCCGCACCCACACCGAATTTTCTGTCGTCGATGGCACGACACGTATTGATGAGTTAGTCCAAGCCGCTCTGGCTAGCGGTCAGCCTGCGCTGGCGGTGACGGATCTGTCTAATCTTTACGGTGCAGTCAAGTTTTACAAAGAAGCTCGTGGCGCGGGCGTGAAACCGATTTTGGGTTCAGACGTT
The DNA here is from genome assembly GCA_025352965.1 of Comamonadaceae bacterium. GTDB lineage: Bacteria > Pseudomonadota > Gammaproteobacteria > Burkholderiales > Burkholderiaceae_C > JASGCK01. The sequence continues at coordinate 21,641 of JANXRP010000084.1, read as the reverse complement.
TGGGTGCAGGGCTTGGGCAGCGATGACACTTCCGTTTCTCGCTTGTTATTGCTGGTGCAAAATCAGCAAGGCTATTTGCACTTATGCGAGTTACTCAGCCGAGCTTGGACGGAAAACTTAGTCGCGAATCAAGCGGTCATGCGCTGGGAGTGGCTTGCCGAGCGCTCTAGTGGACTGATCGTGCTCTCAGGCGCGCAAACAGGCGCTTCCAGTGGCGTCTTGCCGCAAGCCCTTATCCAGAATGACTTGGCGCGTGCTGAGGTAATTGCCAATCGCATTTCAAAAGCTTTTCCCGATCGCTTTTATTTGGAGTTACAGCGCGCTGGACGTGGTGATGACGAGGCGTATATTGCCGCTGCTGTGACGTTGGCTGCTAAGCTCCAGCTGCCTGTCGTCGCAACGCATCCTGTGCAGTTTATGACCGCTGAAGATTACGAAGCACATGAAGCGCGTATCTGTATTGCGGATGGTGATATTTTGGGCAATCAGCGTCGCGTGCGCAAATACACCGTTGATCAGTACTTTAAATCGAGCGCGGAGATGATGCGGCTCTTTAACGACATTCCAAGCGCGATTAGCAACACGCTGGAGATTGCCAAGCGCTGCAACGTGACGCTTGTGCTGGGTAAGCCGCAACTACCTGACTATCCAACGCCAGTGCGAGACTTGGAAGATGGGACGGGCGCGGCTATGCCGATAGCCGATTATTTCCGTGAGCTCTCGTTTGCGGGTTTAGAGGAGCGGCTTGCGCTTTTGTATCCCGATACCGTCATTCGTGATTCGCAGCGCCCGCGCTATGTAGAGCGCCTTGAGTTTGAAATTGGCACGATTTTGAAAATGGGCTTTCCTGGCTACTTTTTGATTGTGGGCGACTTCATCAACTGGGCAAAAAATAATGACTGCCCCGTAGGACCTGGACGCGGCTCGGGCGCTGGCTCGCTCGTGGCGTATGCGCTCAAAATTACCGATCTCGACCCACTGCAATACAACTTGCTGTTCGAGCGATTTTTGAACCCAGATCGGGTATCGATGCCTGACTTCGATATCGATTTTTGTCGCAATAACCGTGATCGTGTGATTGACTATGTAAAACACAAATATGGACTAGATGCCGTGAGTCAAATCGTGACATTTGGCACGATGGCGGCGCGGGGGGCGATTCGTGATGTGGGACGTGTGCTCGATTTGTCTTACAACTTCTGCGACGGCATAAGTAAACTCATTCCTAACAAGCCAGGTACGCATATCACCATCGCAGGTGCGATAGAGGCTGAGCCAGTGCTGAAAGAGCGGCTAGAGCGCGAGGAGGATGTTAAAACGTTGGTAGAGTTGGCGCAAAAGCTGGAAGGTCTCACGCGCAACGTGGGTATGCACGCGGGCGGCGTGTTGATTGCGCCTGGCAAGCTCACCGATTTTTGTCCGCTGTACCAGCAGCCAGGTACCGACTCAGCCGTCAGCCAGTTTGACATGACCGACGTGGAGGCGATTGGTCTTGTGAAGTTCGATTTTTTGGGGCTTGCAACACTCACGATTTTGGAGATTGCCAAGAACCTCATTCGTGCTCGCCACAAAGGACAAGAGCGTTTTATTTTTGACAGCATCCCGCTAGACGATCCGCACGTTTACAAATTGTTTGCCGATGGCAACACCGAAGCTGTGTTCCAGTTTGAAAGCCGTGGTATGCAAGGCACGCTGCGTGATGCCAAGCCGAGTCGCTTCGAGGATTTGATTGCGCTGAATGCGCTCTATCGTCCAGGTCCGATGGACATGATTCCGACGTTTGTAGCGCGTAAGCATGGGCGTGAGGAGGTGATCTATCCGCATCCGCTCGTGGCAGATATGTTGTCCGAGACCTACGGCATCATGGTGTATCAAGAGCAGGTGATGCAGACCGCGCAGATTTTGGGCGGCTATAGCCTTGGTGGCGCTGATTTGCTGCGCCGTGCTATGGGTAAAAAGAAAGCCGAAGAGATGGCCGAGCACCGCACGATATTTCGCGAAGGTGCGGCTAAAAACGGCATTCAAACAGCGCAGGCTGATGAGGTGTTTGACCTCATGGAAAAGTTTGCTGGTTACGGTTTTAACAAATCGCACGCGGCCGCTTACTCTTTGCTGGCGTATCACACGGGTTGGATTAAATATCACTACGCGGCGGAGTTTTACTGCGCCAATATGACCGTGGAGATGGGCGACACGGATAAGCTCAAAGTGTTGTTTGAAGATGCACAAAAGAACGGCGTGAGTTTTGAAGCGCCTGATGTGAATCGCGGTGGGCATGACTTTGTACCTGTGTCGGATACGGTGATTCGATATGGTCTCGGTGCCGTCAAAGGAACAGGCAGGCAGGCCATTGAAGCAATTGTTGCGGCTCGGGAAAATGACGATGAAGGCGCGTTTACCAGCCTCTTCAATTTCATGCGCCGCGTGGATAAAACCAAACTGAACAAACGGACAGTCGAAGCGCTGATTAAAGCAGGCGCGTTTGATTCGCTGCACCCTAATCGTGCTGCAAGCCTTGCCAGTGTTGACTTGGCGTTCGATTTTGCTGATGCTCAAAGCAAAAATGTCAATCAAGTTGGGCTCTTTGACATGGGTGATGATGACCATGGTGCAAGTGACCAAGAGCCGTCGCTGGTAGATGCGATTCCATGGGGAGTAGGGCAACAACTGGGACAAGAAAAAACCGCACTTGGGTTTTTTATGTCAGGTCATTTGTTTGATGCCGCCGCTCTCGAAGTGCGGCAGTTTGTGAGTAAAACAGTTGATGAGCTGAGTGCTTCATCGGAGTCGGCCTATTCGCGAGAGATTATTTTGCTGGCAGGCATTGTGTGCGATATGCGCGTCATCAATGGACAGCGTGGCAAGCTGGCTCTCTTCAAGCTAGATGACAAAACAAGGGCTATCGAAGCAACAGCGGATGAGGCGTTGATTAACGCAAATAAAGAATTGCTGGTCGACGATCAGCTCATCATTTGCCAAGCAAAATTGCAGCCTGATCGCTTTTCGGGTGGCTATCGACTACAGATCAATAAGATATGGGATTTGGCTAGTGCACGCTGCCGTTTTGGTAAATATCTGTCCATCAAAGTACCATTAAATTATGGATCTGATACTGCTGCAGGCCAAGTACCATATGGCTTGCAGGCTCTATCAAATTCTTTGCGTGGCATCATCAAAGACTTTCCACCTCGGCGTGAACTGACCGATCAAGGTGAGTTTTTTAAGGGTCTTGGGGTTCGTTTTGAGATTGAGCACTCAAGTGATGGCGTAGCAGCTAGCGCACAAATCCAATTGGGCGAGTCGGCAAGGTTTTTCCCGAGTGATGCGGCGCTGGCGAGTTGGTATGCGGCGTTAGAACCATCACAGTTCAAACTCGTGTATTAGTTTTAACGCGCATCTGGGAACTGTATTGGCACACCCAATTGAGGAATTTTTAGCTTGACTCTTTGTGCAGATGCAAGGGGTTGCAGTGTTTCCAAAGTGCGATCCAAATTATCGAATAGGTATGGCATAGGTTGAAGCGGGCTACTAAGGGGCAAGAAAAAATTATCCCAATGAATGAGATAAACGGTGCGAGGCTGTAGGTTTTGAACCACCTCTTGCCAATACTGTTCGATTTCGCTACGAGCGCTTTTGCCCAAGCCACCCACACCTAAAAATACCCAATCCGCACGCACATTTTTAAACGCATCAGGAATATAGCCAGCGCTCGCATGAACCAAAACTTTGTGTTTCCCATGGGTGATGAGCAAGCTATAACAATCCCCCATTTTGAGTTCTGTGGGCTTTGCAGGCATTGCCAAGGGTTGATCTATTTCGCCGAGTGCAAAATTTCCAGGACTGTGCTTAGACAAAATAAATTGAATCTGAAATTGCCCTAATGTGATGATTTGCCCAGCTGATACAGTTTTAATTTGGGCATCGGTTAAACCTTGACCACGTGCCAAATTAGCGCTTGATGACGAACCCAGCAACGTCGCTCCAGTTCGCTGCGCAATATAAGGCGCATCCATTGCATGATCAAAGTGTGAATGAACGGGGATAACACCCGCTAAGCGAGGAATAGCACGCTTAAAAATTGGCGTATTTAATGTTTGATCGATAACTGTTTTATTGGGTTCAATATGCAAGGCCTGCCGCATGCTAGGCCTAGAGAAGAAGCCGTCAATCAAAAATGCAGTTTTACCATCGTCAAATAGCAGTGTGGATACTCCCCAAAAACTGACCTCAAAAGGCGCTTCAGTTGTTGCATTTGCAGCAGGCGTTGTGTCAATCAGTGACGCATAATTTTTCAACAACGGTGCGGTTGTCAGCTGATGCCTTAACCAAAAAAATGTAACGATCAGAGCTAATAGCAGACCGCTTATCCAAGTTTTATGAATGAGCTTCATGGCTGTTGTTTTTGAGCACTAGGCTGCGTCTCGTGAGTCCAGTGAAGGTCGTGAAAGTCAAATCCAAGCTCTATTGTGGGCTTAATGATCTTGAAGTAGGGAGACACATCAAAATCACGTGGCGTAAACAAGGTGTGATCGCGTTGACTAAGGTGCTGTTTTTTATTGACCGTGGGCAAAATCGGATAACGTACTTGCTCAAACACTTCGGCAACCAAAGTCGAGCAAATCGCTTTGGTAGGCTCGCCGCTACCAAACGCGAGCAGTTTGCGTCTGTGTGCGGCGGGAAAGGGTAGGATGGGAACGAGATAGCGCACAAGGTCAAAAACGTTGCGCAAATCGTAGCTGCCACCTAATTTGCTGACCGCGTACTCTCGCAGTAAATTGATTTCTGTCTCATTTAAACCAATAGGTCTGCAAATACGCAGGTGATAGCCCTTTAGCTCAGATAAGTTGGCATGAATGATGCCTTTTGACACATCCGCTTCGATGAGCTGATCGTGGTGCGTTTTTCCATCTACGGTGATCGTTCCAACATAGAGCGTGGTATGAGACCACGTGGACTGCGTCAGATACTTGATCGCTGTGCTGAATTTGGTATTGCCCTCGACGAGTACCACATCGCCTGGTTTCACGCACTGGCGTACGGCGTCGATATTAGCGGGCGTACCGATGCTTGCTTTTTTGTTTTCTTTACTGAGATAGCGGCTGAGCCAGCCACCAACGCTACGTGCGACGAAGTTCATATGGAATCACTCTTTCAAATGCCAGATTAAGGTGAAAGGTGCGGGAAATTTACCGTCGTTATCACGCGGCAAGGTCTCAGTTTTTTCAATGCCACGCAGCACAGCTGTGTCCCAAGCGGTGTTGCCGCTAGCTTTGATAATCCTGAGCGGTAACATCACCGTACCGTCGGGCGCAACGCGGATGGCAATCTCAACCGTTGGATCACCATCAACCGCCTCGGCATTTTGAAACACGATGTTGGGTCTGACTTTGGCTTTGACTTTGCCCGCGTAGCTGCTAGACGGGGCAGCGCTTTGTAAAGCCGTACCCGTGCTAGACGGCGCACCCGTTGCCCCCGCTAGTCCTGTCATGCGTTTGATTTGATCTTGTCTGATTTGCTCGCGTAATTTATTAGCATCCTCTGCTTTGCGCTTAGCTGCTTCTTTTTCCTTGGTTTTCTCCGTCACGATATCGGGTGCTTTGACCGCAGGCGTTGTGGGTATTGGCTCTGGAGCCAAAGATGGATGGGAGAGTAATGGCGGTGCCGCTTCTACGGGTAGTTCACCCCACAATTCGGCCGATGCGGTGACGATCTCCGTGTTGCTACGCCAGCTAATGCCCCAAGTCAACGCGGCAACCAAAAATCCATGCGCCATTAGCGCCAGCATCATGCCGCCCATGCCGAGACCTGCACGTGGCGGTGCAAAGCTTTGGGCGGAAGAAAGAATCATTTTTAAGGAGCGAGCTGAACCGATAAACCGACGCGCGGCAAGCCTGCGCGCTGTAGCGTGTCCATGACACGAACCACAGCTTCGTATTTCACATTTTTGTCGGCACTAATCACCACTGCCGCATTTGCACCAACGGAAGCCCCGCTGGGTGTGGCTTGCAGGGCATTTTTGACAGACTGAGCGAGTTGATCTTTATTCACCACTTGTTCGTTAGCGTTATCAATCTTGAGCTTGATGGATTCGTCCAGACCAATGATGACTTGCACAATTTTGTCGGGCTGTTTGGCGGCTTTTCCAGCGCTTGGCAGATCGATCATGCTCGGCGTAATCAGCGGTGCAGTGACCATGAAGATGATGAGTAGCACCAGCATCACGTCAATAAAGGGCACCATGTTGATTTCTGCCATGGTGCGGCGACCACGGCGTCCACTGCCTCTGGATGAGCCTTGCAGTGCAGCCATGATTAGTGCCCTGATGCCGTCATAGGTGCAGCAGCAGGTGATGCAGACTGCATGGCTACTGATCGCTGAAGGATGTTGGAGAACTCTTCGATATAGGTCTCCATTTGGTTAGCGATACGGTCAATTTGACGTGCAAAACGGTTGTAGGCAACAACGGCTGGAATAGCGGCAAAGAGGCCAATAGCCGTGGCGACCAAGGCCTCGGCAATACCTGGCGCGACTGTAGCTAGCGTGACTTGTGAAAGTGCTGCCAGACCCGTAAACGCGTGCATGATGCCCCAGACCGTGCCAAATAAACCTACATAAGGCGACACCGATGCAACGGAGGCGAGGAAAGATAAGTTGGACTCGATCACATCGAGTTCGCGCTGAAGAGAGGCTCGCATCGCGCGCCTTGAGCCATCTAATAAGAGTCCGCTATCTGTTGCGCGGCGTGCAGCAAGTGATTGCTGAATTTTTTGAAATTCGCGCATACCGCTGGCAAAAATGCGCTCCATGGGACCATTTGATTTGGCATTTTGCGCAGCCGTTTGAAAGAGTTCAGATAGCGCCTTGCCCGACCAAAACTCACGCTCAAAACCTTCGTTTAAGTTGCTCGTCCGCTTGAGCGAAAACAATTTACCAAAAATGACTGCCCAGCTCATGACGGATATGAACAGCAGCAAAATAACGACCCCTTTGACAACCCAGCTGGCATTCAAAAACAAATGGACGATGGAGAGATCTTGGTTCATGCTTTTTTCCCTTGTCGTTGGTCTAATTCGTTTGGCCTTAGCGAGCCGCCCAGTTGGTGCAGCACGCCGTTGACGTATTTGTGTCCATCGGTGCCACCAAATGTTTTGGCAAGCTCAATACATTCGTTTAGCACCACTCGCCATGGTACATCTGGGCAGTGCAAATACTCATATGTGCCAATCCACATGACGGCGTGTTCGATGGGAGAGATTTCATTCCACCCACGGTCAAGGTATCGGGCGATTTGAGTATCTAGCTCGGATGCTTCGCGTGCACAGCCGTAAACCAGCGCGTCGTAGTGCTCAGCATTGCATTTACTAAAACCAAGCAAGTCACGTGTAAACGCATCGACGGAGGACATCTCGTTTTTGCCGACCATGAATTGGTAAATCGCTTGCAGGGCAAATTCGCGCGCACGGGTTCGTGGCGATGTGCCGCGTGTTTTGATTGGCTTTGCTGTCATGGTTGCTTGGTCGCTCATGCCATGCCATTCAATAAATTGGCCATTTCAACCGCGACCTTGGCGGCATCGACACCTTTGTCGGTTTGACGTGCAATCGCTTGCGCTTCGTTCTCTACCGTGAGGATGGCGTTGGCAATGGGGAGTTGGTTGTCTAACGAAATGCGCGTGACACCCGCACCCGATTCGTTAGCCACTAGCTCAAAGTGATAGGTTTCGCCGCGAATGATGCATCCGAGTGCGATGAGGGCATCAAATTTTTCCTGCTCTGCCATGGCTTGCAGCGCAGTTGGGACTTCTAGCGCGCCGGGTACGGTGACGTGTTCAATGTGTTTGGCTTGCACGCCAAGCGCCAAAAGCTCGTTGTAACAAGCTTGAAACAAGGTATCGGTAATGCTGGCGTTAAAACGCGCCTGCACAATGCCAATGTAGAGTTTTTTCCCGTCGAGTAAGCTGTGTGCATTGACTGCCACGCCTTTGTCTGCGCCAAACATTTAAGCTGTCCTTTGTAAATAATTCGTGACCTCAAGGCCATAGCCAGTCATGCTGGGCATACGGCGTGGACTGGCCATTAGGGTCATTTTTTGCACGCCGCAATCGCGCAAAATTTGTGCGCCAATGCCATAAGTTCTTAAGTCCATCGCACTGCGGGAAGTCACAGCTTGCTTGGCCTCTAGGACATTTCCTTGTTCAAATTGAGCCAATAAATCCGAGCTACTCTCGCCGCAATTGAGTAGCACAACAACACCTGCGCCAACGTTTGCGATGTGCGCTAAGCTGGCATCCAAACTCCACGAATGCGAACTGCGATCCACCTCTAATACATCCATCAGCGACAGCGGCTCGTGCACACGGGCTAGCACACTGGAAGACTTATCCCATGCGCCCTTCACCAGTGCCAAATGCAGCGACTGGCTCGGTGCGTCGACATACGCATGCGCGGTGAACTCACCCCAGGCGGTTTTGAGTTGACGTGTGGCGCGGCGTTCAACCAAGGTTTCGGTGCGACTGCGGTAAGCAATGAGGTCAGCAATGGTGCCGATTTTGAGACCATGCTCGGCTGCAAAAATTTGCAAATCAGGCAGACGTGCCATTTCACCATCGTCCTTCATGATTTCACAAATGACTGAAGCTGGCGAACAGCCTGCCATGCTGGCCAAGTCACAGCCAGCTTCGGTATGACCCGCACGCATCAACACGCCGCCATCGACTGCTTGCAACGGGAAGATATGTCCGGGCTGGACGAGATCGGTCGCTACCGCATCTTTAGCCACGGCTGCTTGAACGGTACGTGCACGGTCAGCGGCGGAGATGCCAGTTGTAACGCCGCTGGCCGCTTCAATGGAGATAGTAAATGCTGTACTGTATTTGCCACCGTTTTTAGGCACCATTGGCGGTAGTTTGAGCGCCTCGCAACGCTCACGGTTCAAAGTCAGGCAAATCAAGCCACGGCCATACTTGGCCATGAAATTAATCGCCTCGGGTGTGACGTGATCGGCAGCTAGAACTAAATCACCTTCGTTTTCGCGGTCTTCTTCGTCCACCAAAATAACGATGCGGCCTGCGGCCATGTCCGCCACGATGTCCTCTACTGGGGAGATGGGTGTTGCAGTTTTACTCTTATTTTCCATAACTTCTGATTATCGGCTATCGTAGGTGCATGAAGACAGATCGATTGCCCCTACTGGATGCGTTGCGCGGCTTGGCCATGGTCTGGATGACTATTTTTCATTTTTCCTTCGATTTAAATCACTTTGGGTGGATTCACCAAGATTTTTATACCGACCCCGTGTGGACGTGGCAGCGCAGTTGCATTGTGAGCTTATTTTTGTTTTGTGTGGGTTGGTCACAGGCTTTGGTGGCGCATTTCTCTTGGACGCGTTGGTCGCAAATTGCGCTTTGCGCTGTGCTCGTCACGGTCAGCTCTTATGTGATGTATCCCAAGAGCTTTATTTACTTCGGCATCTTGCATGGTATAGCCGTGATGTTGCTAGCGCTGTGGGTGCTCAAACCGCTGAGGCAATGGCTTTGGTTGGTTGGTGTGGCGTGCCTATGCCTGTTTTTTTATCCACCTTTTATTGCGAATAGTGCGCCGTGGAATGTGCTTGGGCTTATTTCGCAAAAGCCCGTGACCGAGGACTATGTTCCGTTGTTGCCTTGGCTGGCTGTAGTGTGTTGGGGATATGCGTTTGGTTTGCAGACGAAAACAACAAAGAAAAAGGGACTGAACACGCCATTCAATCCCTTATTGAAGCCTTTAACCGTTTTAGGTCGGTACAGCCTCTCATACTACATGCTGCATCAACCTATTTTGATTGGCTTACTCTACCTTTGCAGATTTGCGTAGGTCTTCTTGAAACTTTGCGATTTTTTGCTGCTCAAGCTGCTGCTTGATTTGCGGCTTAACGTCATCCATCGACGGCAGTTTTGCCTCGCGCACATCCTCTAGGCGGATGACGTGATAGCCAAATTGTGACTTGACTGGGGTTTCGGTCATTTTGCCTTTGGTTAAAGCCACCATGGCATCCGAAAACTCTTTGACGTAGCTAGCGGCATTTGCCCAATCTAAGTCGCCGCCATTGGCACCAGAGCCCGTGTCTTTGGATTGTTTCTTGGCGATGTCTTCAAACTTACCACCTTTTTTGAGTTGCGCGATGATAGCTTTCGCCGTTTCTTCTTTTTCCACCAAAATGTGACGCGCTTTGTACTCCTTGCCGCCGTTTTCTTTAGCGTATTTGTCGTATTCAGCTTTGATTTCAGCATCGGTCACACCGCTCTTTTTTTGTTCATCTGCGATTAAAAGACGAATCAATACGGCTTGGCGCTGTAATTCAATTTGTGTTTTGTACTCGTCGCTGGCATCCAAGCTGCGCTTGGTGGCTTCTTGCATAAAAATTTCGCGCGTGATGACTTCGTCTTTGGCTTGCTGCTCAAAGTTAGGCGGCAGTTGCTGACCCTGTGCTTTAGCCTGTGCTGTGGCCATGGTGATGAGCGCTTCTACGCGCGCCTTGGGCACGGCCTTGCCATTGACGATAGCCACGTTTTGAGCGCTTGCTGCGCCGCTGATCGCGATTAAAGCGATCGCCGAGAGAGTTTGAAGTTTTGTCTTCATGATTTTCCTAGGGTTGCAAAAAAAGGGGTTAAAAATTTGTTTCAATGGCTAAGGCATGCAAGCCTTGGTCTATATAGGGACGAAGCGCATCATACACAAGGCGATGCTGCTTGACGCGAGTGAGATTCGTAAAGAAAGGCGAAGCTATCCGAACGCGAAAGTGTGTTCCCACGCCCGAATCATTAGCGCCCGCATGCCCTGCGTGCTGATAGCTCTCGTCAATGACTTCTAGCTTGGTCGGTTCTAGGGTGGTTTGCAGCGTTTGGCTGATGTTTTCTGCCGTGATCACCACACTATCCACTTGATTATTCATCCGACTTTTCAACATGTTTGGCAATGTACAAGGCCTGCGCCGCCAAAAACACGACAGGGAAGATGTAGCCCCAGAGTTTAAAGTTCACCCAGTCGTCGGTGCTGTAAAAGGCAGCAACAAAACCATTGACTGCGGACATGAAGACGCAATAAGCAATCCAAGCCACGTTTAAATTCATCCAGACTGGAGTTGGCAGCATGAGCTGCTTACCTAGTAACAAGTGCAAAAAATTCTTTTTGTAAATCCACAGCGCTACAGCCAAGCCAATCGCCATACCTGCGTACAAAAACGTTGGCTTCCATTTGATAAACCGATCGTCGTGCAGCCCAATCGTGAGCGCACCAAAGATCAAAATCATGGCTAGCGTGACCTTCTGCATAGTCTCCAAGCGGCCTTCTTTGAAATAGATATACGCCATTTGTACGGCAGTGGCAGCCATCAAAACGCCAGTGGCAACGTAGACACCGTACGTTTTGTAGGCGCCGAAGAACAGCATGATGGGCAGGAAGTCGAGAAGTAATTTCATGGGATGAATTCTAAAGCGCCTGTTTAACTAATCCATCCTAGCGCCAGAAGCCTTAACGGCTGCGGCCCAGCGGGGTGCTTCGCTGGCTAAAAACTTTGCAAAGTCATCACTTCCCAAAAACGCAGGGTCTGCGCCTTGGCTGACCATGCGGGTTTTGACTTCTGGGTTGCCGAGTACTTGCTTAAATGCATCGCTTAGTTTTGCCACAACATCTTTGGGTGTGCCAGTGGGCGCTAGAAAGCCATAGAAGCCGACGACTTCGAAGCCTTTGATGCCGCTTTCAATAACCGTGGGAACATCTGGCAGCGCAGGATTGCGCTCTTTGCTCGTCACGGCAAGCGCCCGTACTTTGCCTTGCTTGTGGTAGTTAGCGGCTTGCGGAATGCTCTCGGCCATGAACTGCACCTGACCTGCCATTAGGTCGGTAAACGCAGGTGCGCTACCTCGGTACGGAATGTGTACCATGAACAAACCTGTTGCATTTTTGAACATCTCAGGCACCAAATGAGAAATGCCACCATTGCCTGCCGAGCCATAGTTCACTTGGCCTGGACGCGTTTTGGCATAGGCGATAAATTCTTTTAAATTGTTTGCAGGTACTTTGGGATTGACCAGCAAAGCGAGAGGCTGCATGGCGGTTCGCGCCAGCGGCACAAAGTCTTTGAGCGTGTTGTAGGAGAGTTTGGAGTAGAGCGCCCCGTTAATCACCATCACGCCTGTATTGGCCAGCATGATGGTATAGCCGTCGGGTGCTGATTTGGCAACGCTTTCTGCGCCAACCGCGCCGCCCGCGCCGCTTTTGTAGTCCACGATGAGGGGTTGACCCAGCACCGCTTGCAGTTTGTCAGTGAGTAGCCTTGCGTGCTGGTCGAGTGGGCCGCCCGCAGGAAAACCGATGATGAGTTTGATTGGTTTGTCAGGGTAGGCGGCAAAAGTAAAGGATGTGCCGAGACAGGCAGTTGCAAGTGCGAGCGTTTTTAGTAAATTTTTCATAGCGGTTCCCCATGCAGGTGTTCGTAAAAATTGCGCAGAACCCGTGCCGTCACACCCCAAATATGGCGCGAGCTGCCATCCAAGTCTAGTGAGGGTATGCCATACCAATCGCGGGTGTGCGTGCCGTCGGCGTTTGTCCACGTGAGCTCGTGGTGATTGTGGTGCTCAGGGTTGAGGATGTGCAGTAGCGGTACTTCAAAAATTTCGCTAACTTCGTCTTCGGACAGTGCTGGCGTGTAGTTGGGATTGACTAGAGCCACGATGGGTGTAATTTCAAAACCCGTACCTGTTTCGTGCCTGTGCAGTGCGCCTATGACTTGGCAATTGGCGATGGGTAAGCCAATCTCTTCATGCGCTTCGCGTAGCGCGGTGGCGATGGCATTTTCGTCCTCTGCATCAATCTTGCCGCCTGGTAGGGCGATTTGCCCAGAATGCTTGCGCAGCTTGGTGCTGCGCATAGTGAGCAAGACCATCAGACCACTTTCCCTTTGCATGATGGGAATTAAAACGGCTGAAGGCTTGAGGTCGGGGTTGTGCGGAATATGCGCATTTTTCGCTTGACCTGAAGGCAAAGTGGGCGCTAATTTTTCGATTAAAGAAGTCTCGGTCACTACATCGCTACCGAGCGCTTTAAATCGCTCATCCCTAGGCAAAATGGGAGCTTGTTTGGGGTCAAAGTTGGCAATGGTAGAGAAGAGAGGTGGTTTTTTCATAAACTAATTATGAGGATTCAAGGGCATAAAAAAACCGCCAACGCAAAAAGCGGAGGCGGTTCTTGCGCTATGAGCACGCTAAAGAGCTTAAGACGCTGCAGCAACCTTTGGTGCTTTGCGTGTGAGCTTTTCTTTGATACGTGCCGACTTGCCGCTGCGCTCGCGCAGGTAGTACAGCTTGGCACGGCGCACATCACCACGGCGCTTGATTTCGATGGACGCGATCAATGGGCTGTAAGTTTGGAACGTACGCTCCACGCCTTCGCCGTTAGAGATTTTGCGAACGATGAAATTGGAATTGAGCGAACGGTTGCGAATCGCAATCACGACACCTTCAAAAGCCTGCACACGCTTGCGGGTTCCCTCAACCACGTTGACGTTCACGATCACCGTGTCGCCAGGTGCGAAATCAGGGATTACTTTGCCCAAACGGGCAATTTCTTCTTGTTCCAGAGTTTGGAGTAAGTTCATTTTGAACAACTTTCAAAAAATTGATCGGTTCATGCGCGCTACACAAAAGGCATCCAGTTGCAATCAAATGTATTGAGAACGATGCGGCGGGCAGAGGAAAAGTCAACTGGGCATTATAGCTTTTTTGCAGCAATGATGTCGGGGCGTAGATTTGCGGTGAGCGCCTGCCGCTGCGTTTGACGCCATGCCTCAATCTTGGCGTGGTTGCCCGACAACAGCACCTCGGGTACAGGCACGCCATTCCAGACCTCAGGGCGGGTGTAGTGTGGGCAATCTAGCAAGCCGTTGATGGATGGATTAAAACTGTCTTGTAGATGGCTTTGCTCGTCAGTGAGAACCCCGGGCTGCAACCTCGCAATCGAGTCCAAAAGCGCGATGGCGGCAATCTCGCCACCTGAGAGCACAAAGTCGCCCAGACTGAGTTGATGCGTGACGTGTGAGTCAATGAAACGTTGATCGAGTCCTTCGTAGCGGCCGCAAATCAGGATCGCGCCAGCACCAAATTTGCCTCTTGCATCGGCCCATGCTTCAACAACGGGTTGCGCAATGGTTTGACCGATGGGAGAAAAAAGAACGACGGGAGTGGTGGGATTGGCACTCGTAGAAGTCTTACTGGATGTGGCCTCCCGAGCGTTTTTAATGGCGGCAAGGCAGGCAGACAAAGGCTCAGCAAGCATCACCATGCCAGGACCACCACCAAAGGGACGATCGTCCACACGTTTGTAGTTGCCTGTAGCGTAGTCCCGCAGCTGCCAAAGGCGCACTTCGATCTGCGCGGGGATTGCGCCCTGACTTTCAAATGCACGTCGATTAATTCCTACGTTCAGGTACGGTTGTATCAATTCGGGGAAAAGGGTGATGATGTCAAAGCGCATCGCGGTATGCTACTGGGTTTTCTCCATCCATCTAAATTAGGAAAACACATGAGAGCCACTTTCACACTTGAACTAGCCGACGTCAAAAAAATCATGGCAGCCAGCGAAGCCGAGGCTATCAAAAATAATTGGGCAGTGGTGATTGCGATTGCAGACGCAGGCGGACATTTGCTGGCTTTGCAGCGCTTAGACGGTGTAGCGACGATCTCTGCCGAAATTGCGCCTGCTAAAGCTCGCACCGCAGCACTGGGTCGTCGTGAGAGCAAAATTTACGAAGACATCATTAATGCAGGCCGGTATTCGTTCTTGAGCGCCCCAACTTTGAAAGGCATGCTAGAGGGCGGCGTGCCGATTATGAAAGACGGTCAATGTATTGGCGCGGTGGGCGTGAGCGGCGTGAAATCGACCGAAGACGCGCAAATTGCTAAAGCTGGTATTGCGGCACTTAGCCTCTAATTTTTTGCTTTAAACACAGGGGGTTGCCATGTTTCGCTCATTTTTCTTTGCGCGCAAATGGATGCATTGGTCGATTTTGGGCTCAGCACTGATTTTGTTTGTGACTTGGTACAAAGTGGAGCTGAATGTCAAAATCAACAATTGGTTTGGCACGTTTTATGATTCCTTGCAAAAGGTGCTGCAAAAACCAGGTTCGATGACGCTTTCAGAGTACATGGGTATGGCCATGACGTTTTTAGAAATCGCCAGTGTGTCGATTATTTTGGCGGTATTACTGGATTTTTTTACCAAGCACTTTGTATTTCGTTGGCGCATGGCGATGAACGATTTTTATGCCGATAACTGGCACAAAGTTCGCCACATTGAGGGGGCATCACAGCGTGTACAAGAGGACACCTTGCGATTTGCGCGGCTGATGGAGAGTTTGGGCGTGAGCTTTATGCGCAGCTTGATGACCTTGGTTGCATTCCTGCCTATTTTGTGGCTGCTGTCCGAAAAGGTGACGGAGCTACCTTGGATTGGCAAAATCGAACATTCTTTGGTTTACGTTGCTGTCATTTTTGCGCTGTTTGGCACAGTTGTTCTGGCGATCGTTGGGATAAAGCTACCAGGCTTAGAGTTTAAAAATCAACTCGTTGAGGCTGCGTACCGTAAGGAGTTGGTACTCGGTGAAGATGACCCAAATCGTGCTGCGCCGCCCACATTAAAGGAATTATTCAATCAGGTCAAGATTAACAACTATCGCTTGTACTTCCACTACATGTATTTTGATGTTGCCAAGTGGAGCTACTTGCAATTTGGCGTGCTAGTGCCTCTTGTTGCGCTGGGCCCAGCTGTCATTGCAGGCACATTGACTTTTGGCGCTTGGCAGCAAATTGTGCGTGCATTTGGTCAAGTGGAGAGCTCGTTTCAATATCTCGTCAACAGCTGGACTGATATTGTTGAACTGATCTCGGTGTTTAAGCGTCTAAGAGCTTTTGAGAGAGAGATCACGCTATAATCATGGGCTTGGCCAATTTTGGCTGAACCTTGCTGCACCGCAATTTAGACGCTGTGGGTAGCTTTTATCCTCAAGGAGAGTCTATGCGTCATTATGAAATCGTTTTGCTGATCCATCCCGATCAAAGCGAACAAGTCCCAGCCATGCTGGAGCGCTACAAGGGCATGATTACCGCTGGTGGCGGTGTTGTGCATCGCGTGGAAGATTGGGGTCGCCGTCAATTGGCTTACCTGATCAACAAGCTCGCAAAAGCCCATTATCTGTGTATCAACATCGAAGCGAATCAAGCTGTGATGGAAGAAATTGAGCACGCTTTCAAATTTAACGATGCTGTGCTCCGTCATTTGACCGTGGTCAAAAAGACAGCCGAAACCGCGCCATCTTTGATGATGAAAACGGTTGAACGCGAAGAAGCGCGCAAGACACAGCAAGCGGAGTTTGCAGGTCAACAGCGCGACGAACGCCACTAAAGGTGAACCGCTACCAAGTCACAGGCACATTACAAGAGAGGCAGTCTTTGCGATACACCCCAGCTGGTGTCCCCGCGCTAGATATGCAAATCGAGCATCTTTCAACCGACTTAAATGGTCATGATGCGACGGTGAATCTCTCGGTAGTCGCTTTCGGACTGGTGGCACAAACCTTAAGTAGCACGCCGCTTGGCAGCACACTCAAGTTAGATGGTTTTTTACGACACGGTGCCAAAAGTAAAAAACTCATCGTTCAAATTGAATCTTTTGAAATTATTTAAATAGGAGTCCATCATGGCCGGACCATCACGTTTTAAGAAAAATGCAGATAAGCGCCCAAAGCGCAACACCCAATCCTTGCTGTTTAAACGCAAGCGCTATTGCCGCTTTACGGTGGCTGATGTTGTCGAGATTGACTACAAAGACGTGGACACACTGCGCGACTTTTTAGCCGAAAACGGCAAAATCATTCCAGCACGTTTGACGGGTACTCGCGCTATTTATCAGCGCCAACTCAACACCGCTATCAAGCGTGCGCGTCAATTGGCGCTCTTGCCTTACAGCGACCAGCACAGCATCTAAGAAGGGACAACCATCATGCAAATTATTCTGTTAGAAAAAGTTGTCAACCTTGGTAATCTAGGTGATGTCGTTAAAGTGAAAGACGGTTATGCCCGTAACTTCTTGATTCCTGGCCGTCACGCTAAACGCGCCACAGCCAACGCTATCAAAGAATTCGAAGCTAAGCGCGCTGAACTTGAAAAAGCGGCAGCCGATAAGTTGGCCGCATCACAAGCCGTTGGCGAAAAATTGGCTGGCACCACGATCAAGCTCACGCAAAAAGCGGGTGTGGATGGTCGTTTGTTTGGTTCTGTGACCAATCACGACATTGCAGAAGAGCTGACGAAGGTTGGCTTCGCTGTGGCGAAAGCACAAATCCGTATGCCTACTGGCCCCATCAAAATAGTTGGCGACAGCGCGGTATCGGTGGCTTTGCACACCGACGTGGTCGTTGAGATTACGGTATCTGTGTACGGTGAAACTGCTTAACTTCAAAAGTTAAACAGGGTTATCCACAAACATTGCACAGGCTTGTGCGATGACATAAGGGTTTTGATTCGATAGGATCAAAACCCTTTTTCATTTGCTGCTGCGACTTGTTATGTCCATCGAACTATCCACTCTCGACTCTGCCGCTTTTACCGATTACGCCAACGAACTACCCGTGGCGCAGCTGCGCATTCCGCCTCATTCGATGGAAGCGGAGTCCAGCGTGTTGGGTGGTTTGCTGTTAGATAACAGTGCGTGGGATCGCATAGGCGATGCGGTGCAAGAGGATGATTTCTATCGTTACGAGCATCGTTTGATTTTTGCTGCTTGCTCCAAGCTAATTAACGCCACTAAGCCAGCCGACGTGATTACCGTGTTTGAAGCGCTGCAAAGCCTTGGTAAGGCCGACGAGGTCGGTGGTATCAATTACCTCAATGCGCTTGCGCAGTACGTACCTAGCGCTGCCAATATCCGCCGTTATGCCGAGATCGTGCGCGAGCGCGCCATTTTGCGCAAGCTGCTCACTGCCAGCGATGAAATCGCCACGCAAGCCTTTAATCCCAAGGGTAAGCCAGTTGATGAGATTTTGGACGAAGCCGAACAAAAGATTTTTAAGATTGGCGAAGAAGGCAGCAAAAACAAGCAAGGTTTTCAATCGATGGATAAGCTCGTGGTTGAGCTGTTAGACCGCGTTCAAGAGATGAGCGAGAACCCGAATGACATCACGGGTGTGCCCACAGGCTTCTACGATTTAGACCGCATGACCTCGGGCTTTCAAGCGGGCGATATGGTGGTATTGGCGGCACGTCCGTCCATGGGCAAGACGGCGCTCGCAGTCAATATCGCCGAGCATGTGGCGTTGAACGAAGGTCTGCCTGTGGCTATTTTTTCGATGGAGATGGGCGCATCGCAACTTGCCATTCGTGTGGTCGGTTCAATTGGACGTATTGACCAGCAGCGCCTTCGCACGGGTAAGCTTAAAGACGACGAATGGCCTCGCTTGGCGGAAGCGGTGGAGAAGCTGCGAACCGTCTCGTTGCACATTGATGAGTCGCCAGGATTGATGCCCAGCGTGCTCAGAGCCAACGCACGGCGCTTAGCGCGGCAATGCGGCAAGCTAGGACTCATCGTGGTTGATTACTTGCAGTTGATGAGTGGCAGCAAAGGCGGTAGTGATGAAAACCGCGCCACCGAGTTGGGCGAAATTTCGCGCGGACTCAAGATGTTGGCGAAAGAGTTGCAATGTCCCGTGATTGCTCTCTCGCAGCTTAATCGAAGCGTCGAGACCCGTACCGACAAACGCCCCATGATGAGCGATCTGCGCGAGTCGGGTGCGATTGAACAAGATGCCGACGTGATCATGTTCATCTACCGCGATGACTACTACAACAAAGAGTCCAAAGAGCCTGGGGTAGCGGAGATCATCATTGCCAAACAGCGTAATGGCCCGACGGGTATGGTCAAGCTTACGTTCCTGAAAAACCTCACGCGGTTTGAGAGCATGGCGAGTCAAGGCGATTACTAGCGTTTCGGCTAAGAACGCCGTAGTTGGCTGACTAAATCCAGTTGATCTGCCCACAGGTCACGTTGCATAAAGCTTACGGCGTGCCACTCGTGCAGGTCAAGCAGGGTGTGACCTGCGGGCCGATTTTCTGAGTCAATGATTCCATTCCATAACTGATGCACAACTCTGACTTGGGTTGCTGTCACCGCATCTGCGTGGGCAAGATACGCATCCAAAAATGCCCCCAACTTCGCGTGATGCGCATCATCACCTTGCGGATAGATGTGCCACGCGAACGGTTTGCCAGCCCAGATTGCGCGCACCAATGAATCTTCGCCACGCACGAAGTTGAAGTCGCTTGCCCAAAGTAAGTGGTCATAGTCCTCTTGCGTGAGATAAGGTAAGTAATGAATGCGCAAAGTCTTATTGGATATGACTTGTAGGGCATTCATCACTTGCGTGGCACGACCCGCGGTGACAAGTAAAAGCGTGGATTGACCGCTGTTTTGCAGTTCGGCAAGCAGTACGGGAAGTGCTGCTGGCTCGTAACAAAACAGCGAGATGATTCTTTCGTTTGTCCATTCAATCGTTTGTTTTTTGAGCCAAGCCGTTTTATCAAACTTGGCTTGTCGTTCAAACAAATCTGGCTCACGTAACAAGCCACCTGTTTGGGGCGTAAAGCCTGGATAAAAGAAAGTTTTCGTGAGCCCTTTGCCCATCCCTTGCATCACGGGTGAGGGTAGCAGGTGACATTCTTCGGCATAACGCTCTGCTGTCAAATATTCTAAATTGACCCAGCGCAAAGCCTTACCCAGCGTGGCTTGGCGAGCCATTTTTACAATATAGGATTCGGGTAATTCACAGCCAAAAGATTCGATCACCCAATCGGCAGGGGTTTCAATTCCCTCCACATCGTGCCAAGCAATGACTTCGACAAGCCGAGGCCGAACGAAGACAGGAGCCATCCACATCAAGGCGCTTGCATCGTCCACGATCAAGCGCACGACTTCGCCCCGTGCTGCCAACTGCTTGCACAGTCGCCAACACACGCCGATATCGCCGTAGTTGTCTATGACTTTGCAAAAAATGTCTGTGCTCATAGCGGACAATTGTCGTATGACTGAACCTACCGCATTTCCCGAACAGTTGCTCAGCGATGTGGCGGCACTGCCTGCGCTGCCAGGGGTGTACCGTTATTTTGATGAGAGCGATGTGCTGCTCTATGTCGGTAAGGCAAAAAATTTAAAGAAACGTGTCACCACGTATTTCCAAAAAGAACACGGTGGCTCGCGCATTGGACACATGGTGGGCAAGATTGCCCGCATGCAAACGACCGTGGTACGTACTGAGGCGGAGGCGCTGCTGCTTGAGAACAATCTCATCAAAACGCTGCATCCAAAATACAACATCTTGTTTCGTGACGACAAGAGTTATCCGTATTTAAAAATGACGGCGCATGAGTTTGGCCGTGTGGTGTATTACAGAGGAACGATTGACAAAAAACATCAATATTTTGGCCCATACCCCAACACATGGGCGGTGCGTGAGACGATTACGCACTTGCAAAAAGTGTTCAAACTGCGCACCTGCGAAGACACCGTGTTTAAGAATCGCACACGTCCATGCCTCTTGCATCAAATCAAGCGCTGCACAGCGCCGTGCGTGGGTTTAATCTCTCCAGCGGACTATGCTAAAGACCTTGCGCAAGCGGCTGATTTTTTAAATGGTGATACGAATACGCTGCTTGAAGATCTGCAAAAAGAGATGCTGATGCATTCAGAAAAATTAGAGTTTGAGCAAGCGGCAGAAGTTCGTAACAGAATTAGCGCACTCACGGGTGTGCTCCAGTCGCAATCGGTGGAGGCTAACTCCAGCAACGGCGCTGCGGGCGAGGCCGAGCGTGATGTGGACATCGTTGCCGTCAAAGTGCATGGCGGACGCGCCTGCGTGAATCTTGCGATGGTGCGTGGTGGACGGCACTTGGGTGATCGCGCGTACTTTCCCGCGCATGTCAGTGAGGCGGCTGATTTCGCGAACGTAGTTGGCGGGGCAGAGGGAGGTGACGATGATGAAATGGCGATTTCATCTGAAGCATTACTGGTTCAATCCTTCATCGCGCAGCATTACGACGGCTTGGCAATTCCGCAAGTCATCATTTGCGCAGAGCCAATACCCATGGGGCTTCTAGAAGCACTCTCATCTACTGCGGGCTACCGTGTGCGTGCTGTGCAGTCGCCCCGAGAGCACCGCCGTGTGTGGCTGGAGATGGCGCAGAAGAACGCGGATATTGCCCTAGCAAGGTTGTTGGCTGAAGAAGGGTCGCAGCAAGCTAGGACGCGTGCACTCGTCGATGTTTTAGATTTGAATTTGGAAGAGCAGGGGCGCGAGCTATCGAGCTTGCGGATTGAATGTTTTGATATTTCGCACATGTCGGGCGAAGCCACGCAGGCCTCGTGCGTGGTGTTTGGTGAACACAAAATGCAAAGTAGCCAATACCGCAGGTTTAAGATTAATGGCATCACACCAGGCGATGATTTTGCGGCGATGCGGCAGGTGCTCGCGCGTCGCTATGCGGCCAAAGAGGGTACGACCCCACAGTTGCCGGATGTGGTGTTGGTAGACGGTGGCAAAGGGCAAGTCAGCATGGCTAGTGA
>JANXRP010000057.1 GCA_025352965.1 Comamonadaceae bacterium | reverse complement strand
AACTAAGGCTAGGGAGATTAAAGGATGGGTGGCTTAAAGCCCGCGCGCACGTCAGCGCTTTGGAACGATGTGACAAGAACAGCAAGAAGACTTGTTTGTTTTGAAAGCTCCGCCGCACTCATCACGGAAGGTATTAAAGCTACAACTGGACACGCCGCCTTGCACACGGCCTGCGAGCCACAGCAGCTTTGGTCTGTAGCTTGCATAGACTCTAAAGCCTCGTGGCACGGTGCTTGCGCGGCAGCCATCGTCACTTCCATGCTTGCCATCTTTGCGCTCATCACACCGCCTGCAAAGCTTTGCAGTGGAAGCAGGCAAATGAGTAGAGCTAAAAGGAAGCGGCGCATAGCGGTAGTTTATCGCATCAATTAATAATCAGATTAATTTAATTTCGTTAAGCTTAGAAACCAAAGGGTCAACACATAAGCAATGAACGTCAAAATAATAGATCCGCCTAAAGACCAACCAAATGCAATGCCATTTTTTAGTAACAAAGCCAAGCTTGGAAATAAAGCTAAGGATGGAATAACGAGCCAAAAAATATCCATCGATAAAGATGCCACTTTATTCGTATCTTTGGTGTCAACATAAAGCCAGAAAAATGCCAAGAGCGAGGTCAGAGGCAGAGATGCCAAGAGCGCCGCCCATAGGCTGCTTCGTTTAGCTATTTCTGACACGGTCACCAATAATGCGGCAGACAAACTAAATTTCAAGATCAAGTAGGCGATATTCATAACGATAGTGTCCATCCAGCCATCAACACCATGCCCACATCCTCAACAATAGTGACGGTTGACATAGGCAACTTAAACACCGCACCTAAACAGGCGCATTGAATTTTGCGTTTATTAAAAACCGCTTGCATCACTCCGATTGATGAGAAGCCCATCACCATAAGCGTGATCCAACTAACGAGCACAGGCTGCCAATTGGCAAGATACGCCATTCCAAGCCCTAGTTCGATAAACGGATAGGCATAACCCCAACCGCGCCATTTAGCCGCTAGCAAGTCATAGCCCGCATACGCATCGGCAAACGCTGGTATGTCGAGTAACTTAAAAAATGCAAATGACAAAAAGAATCCAGCCATAAAGTAGCGCATCGTCTCTACGCCATAGATGTGACCAGCAGGCACCTGCACGAGAACACTACCTAGCAAAATAAAACCAACCAAAATAAGCAGTGGCTTGTAAGTCAATAGCCATGAGGCTTGTGGAATATCATCCTCTGCAAGCCTTGCCTGCTCTGGCTCAACGGGCATCGCATCATTACGTTGATGCAAGCTGTATTTCGTGCCTTGCAGCAAATCCGTCACCATTGCGACGCATTTTTCGCACGTGATGCCTTGAACTTCATAACGGGTTGCTTCCATCATTTCGCTCCATTCGCGGGTTGAATATCTGTCACCAAGAATTTCCCTTGCTGCTTATCGGCAATAAATTTAACCTTGTCACCCACCTGCACTTTATCAAGCATGCTCTTATCTGTGACTTGAAAAACCATCGTCATGCCAGGCATGTCAAGATTCTTAATGTCCTCGTGTTTCAGCGTGATTTTTCCAGCGTCTTTATCAATTTTTTTGACCTCTCCCGTCGTCATTGCTATGGGGTTAATGGATTGCGCGTTCGCAGAGAGGGAAAAGAAATCAGCGGTTTTGGACATGCCACCGACAACGACTGCACCCTTCATGCCTGCGTCGTAATGACCTGGCTGTAGGCAAGCGAAATTGACTTTGCCTGCTTTCGTAAATTGCCAAATAATTTCACCCGATTTGCTGGGCAACACCGTCACTTGGTTGTCATCGGCATGCTCCATTTCAGGATTTTTTTTCATAGCCTCATAATGTTCTTTAAGCTCTTTTTCTGTGCCTAAAACCATTTCGTGTTTGATCTTGCCTGAGTTTTTAACGATGAATTTAATCGTCTCGCCTTGCTTGACGATGATGTTGTCGGGCGTAAAACGCATGGTGTCTAACATGTCTACCGTTACTGTGCGCTTGACGTTAGCAGCTTTGCCAGGTTTGCCAATCGCATCGGATTCACCATGTCCACCCGCATGATTGCCTGCGGCTAGCGCATGGCCTGCAACGAACGCCATAGCGGCGGTGGCGATGATTGATGTGAGTTTCATAGGATTTTCTTTTCTAAAGTTAAAAATAGTTAATGATTCATATGGCCTTGCGAGCCATTGGGTTTACGTATCTGCACTTCAATCGCAGGCGGCTTATCCATCACTTGTTTCGGTGCTTGAATGGAGGCGGCGGGCGCAGCCACCTCATACGCGACCGTACCTTCGGGATGCTTAAACCAACCTGGATCTTTGTAGTCACTAGCCTTTTGATCTTTACGGACTTTGAGCACGCTAAACATGCCGCCCATTTCGACTGAGCCAAACGGGCCTTCGCCCGTCATCATGGGTGCGGTATTGTCTGGCAAAGGCATAGACATTTCCCCCATGTCCGCCATACCGCGCTCCCCCATCACCATGTAATCGGGGATGAGCTTGCTGATCTTGGCGGCCATGCCTTTGTGATCGACCCCGATCATGGTGGGAACGTTGTGTCCCATCGCATTCATGGTGTGATGACTTTTGTGACAATGGAATGCCCAATCGCCCTCCTCATCTGCCAAAAAGTCAATTTGCCGCATTTGCCCCACCGCTACATCGGTCGTGACTTCAGGCCAGCGTGCGCTCTTGGGTACAGGGCCACCATCAGTGCCTGTCACCGTAAACTCGTGTCCATGCAGATGAATCGGGTGATTAGTCATAGTGAGATTGCCAATACGAATACGCACCCTGTCATTCAGTCGCACATTCAAACTGTCAATGCCAGGAAAGACACGGCTGTTCCAAGACCATATGTTTTGATCCAGCATGGTCATGATCTTGGGTGTGTAGCTGCCAGGGTCAATGTCGTAACTGTTGAGCAAAAAACAAAAGTCACGTTGCACGTCATCAATAAGCGGATGTTTAGTTTTAGGGTGCGTCACCCAAAACCCCATCATGCCCATTGCCATTTGCACCATCTCATCTGCATGCGGGTGGTACATGAACGTGCCAGGGCGGCGTGCCACAAATTCGTAGAGAAATGTTTTGCCAGGTTGGATGCTGGGTTGAGTCAAACCCGCCACCCCATCCATACCGTTTGGCAACCGCTGCCCGTGCCAATGCACACTGGTGTGCTCAGGTAATTTGTTAGTGACAAAAATACGAACGCGATCACCCTCCACCACCTCAATCGTAGGGCCAGGACTTTGTCCGTTGTAGCCCCATAAGTGCGCCTTAAAGCCTTCGCACATTTCACGCACAACAGGTTCGGCGACTAAGTGAAACTCCTTCACACCTTGGTTCATGCGCCATGGCAATGTCCAACCATTGAGCGTCACCACGGGGTTGTACGGCACACCCGTATTCGGAATCAGCGGCGGTGCGGTATCGGGTTTGGTTTGAATCACAGGCTCAGGCAAAGCAGCCAGAGCCACACGGCTGACGGAACTTGCAGCGACAGCGCCGCCTGCAATGCCTAGCAAGGAGGCCGAGCGAAAAAAATCACGCCTAGATTTAGCTGTGCTCATAAAGGTCTCCCCAATAAAGTACTTTGTAGACTGCTATCGGCTAGCCAAAATGCTTGCTGCGCGTCAATGGCTTGCATAACCACGCTCGCCTGCTCTCTAGCATCCGCCAGCAAATCGAACACGCTGATAAACATGCCAAAGTAACGTAATAAATTTTCTTCCGAAATACGTTTTTGTAGCGGGATGACTTCCGCCTGGTAGTGCTTGGCAATGTCGTACTGCGTGCGGTAAACGCTGTAGCTCTCACGCAAACTTGAGCCTGCGGCACGAACCGTTGATTCATAACGATTAGCAGCTGCTAGCGTTTGAACGTTCATAGCAGCGCGAATGTTAGAGCCTGTGTCAAAAATAGGAAGTCGTATCGCCAGTTCGAACCCTTGGCGCGATTGATTCGTCCCCGCAGTTGGACTGGACACACTATTGCGCCGAAGACCAAGCTCGACATCCGTTAGGCTTGTGACGTTTGTAATGCCTTGCGCAGTTGCAGCGGATGCAAGCTCTGCCTTTGCCAGCCCAATATCCATACGCTCTACCAAAGTTTTTTGCGCCATGCTGGTCGCGTCTATAGGCTCTTTGGGCAAGTCAGGCAAGCGTTCGGGCAACTTGAGCATGCTGGTTTGCACATCGGTTAAGCCCAAGAGCCGAATCAAAGATTCACGCGCACTTTGCACTCTTGCCTGGGCTAAGGCTAGACGCGTTGCGCTATCCGCATACATCAGGTGATATTTGGCTTTTTCAAGCTTGCTGAAATTTCCAACCGATTGCATCCGCGAGGCGAGTTCCGCGCCCGCACCCGCACTGTCACTGACCTGCGCGGCATACTGGCTTGCCTGCTCTGCTGCAACGGCCATGACCCATGCCGCCCGAATTTGAACGACTGCGCCCACCACATCGCCAGCTAACCTGAGCTCGGCCGCCGCTACTTCACGCGCCGCCAGTGTCTGACGCTTGGGAAGTGTCAATAAATCCACCAAACCAAACGACAACAATCGCCCAAGCTCTAACTCCTCTCCCAAACGTAACCTATCAAAACCAAGTGTGGGATTAGCGATGCGCCCAAGCTGCAAGGCTGCCGCTTGACCTGCTAGGTTTTGTGCGAGCAAGGCTTGTAGCGCAGGACTATTCATGAGCGCCAATTGCACCGCGTCATTTTGTGTGAGTGGCTGCTCAAGCAAACGATTCGCCGCTTGAAGCTTGGCTTCGCGCTGCTCATTGGTTTGCAATAACGTGAGCTTTCCATTGGTCACGCTAGCCGTGGCTTGGTTCGCACGTTCCAGTGATTTGCCAATATCAATACTTGCGCAGCCAGAAAGTAATACTAGGGTGAGTGTCGTCAAAGAAATAAGGCGCGGCTTCATGGCTGCCCCCTAGCTATTTGTGATTCTTTTAAATATTGCCGCCAACCACCACGCGCAAGCGTCGTCTCATTGGCCTGTACCCAAGATTGAATGTCCTGCTCTTTGTACGGTCGATATTTATCCAACACGCTGTCAAAAACAAAAGGTTTAGCGGGTGATTGGGCTAAAACGATGGGGACGATGCCCATGAAAACCACAAGCGATGCGACAAATTTCAAATAGATTGATTTCATTTTTTCTCCAAAACAACAAACACACGCCCAAATTTTGGACGTACCTCGGGTGTCGTGCTTAGAGAAGGGGTGGCTTAAAGCCAGCGCGAAGATCCGCGCTTTGGAACCGTGCACTCACGGGGAGTGACAAATCAAAAGAGAGATTGGCTACCGTTGCAACGTTAGAAAAAGGCAGTCCAACATATAGATGGCACATGATTTGACATATGCCTTGCATGCCACAACAGTCTTGCTCTGCAGCCTGCATAGGCTGGGAAGCCTCATGACACGGCGCTTGCACGGCATCCGCCATTTGAGCTTCCATACTCGCCATCGTCACGCCCATACTCATACTCGCAAAGCTTTGCAGAGGAAGCAGGCAGATGAGAAAGGCAAGAATGATGCGGCGCATGCGGCGGATTTTATACCTATTGAAAATTAACCACGCCCCACCAGCGGCATCTTGGTCGCCATAATGGTAGTGAACAGCACATTGGTCTCCAGCGGCAAATTAGCGATATGCACCACCATATCGGCCACGTGGTTCACGTCCATGCGGTCTTCCACCATCATGTCGCCACGCGGCTGAATCACGCCACCCACCATGCGCTGCGTCATATCGGTCGCAGCGTTGCCAATGTCGATTTGACTTGCGGTAATGTTGTGCGCACGTCCATCGAGCGCAATTGATTTGGTGAGCCCCGTGATGGCGTGCTTGGTCGCCGTGTAGGGCGCAGACATGGGGCGCGGTGCGTGCGCCGAAATCGAGCCGTTGTTGATAATGCGTCCGCCCATAGGGGACTGCTTTTTCATGAGACGCATCGCGCCTTGTGCACATAAAAACGATCCTGTCAGGTTGATGCCCACCACGGCTGACCACTGCTCGAAGGTAATTTCGTCCATCGGAATCGTCGGCGCGCCCATGCCCGCGTTGTTAAAAATCACATCGATGCGGCCATAGGTGGATTCTATTTTGTCAAAGAGTGCTTTCACCGAATCTGGGTTGCTGGCATCAGTAGTAACCGCAAGCGTACTGCCCGCTCGTATGCTGGAAGCCATATCCGACGTGGCTTGCAGGGCATCCAGTTTGCGTCCAGCCAGCACGACAGTGTAGCCTGCACGCACTAATGCCAGCGCCGTGGCACGACCAATACCCGTGCCTGCACCTGTGACCATGGCGATTTTGTTATTTGATTGAATTGTCATTTTGTTTTCCTTTATTTTTAATATTGATAACTATAAAGCCACGGCATCCTCGTCATGCGCTCGCCTGCCACGCGCAGGACAGCATCCCGCGCAAAGCGCGTGAGGCCGCTGGCGTGAAACGCGTAGCCTTGCATTTGCGACTGAATTTGAACCCTTGCATTACGTTTCCATCGCGCCTTGGCATATGCCTGCAAAGCCATATCTATATTGACTTCTCGGGCAACTGCCTGTCTCAATGCCTGCGCATCTTCAATCGCCATCGCCGCGCCTTGTGCCAAATAAGGCAGCATCGGGTGCGCCGCATCACCCAGCAAAGCCACATTGCCTTTGGCGTAAAACTGTGCCCCGAGCATGGGTGGACGATGGAAAAGCTGCCATTCGGTAAATCCGCCGTTTGCTTGCACTGCCGTAATCAACGCATGCAACTGCGCCGACATAAGGCTAGCCAACGTGGGCGCTCCTTCTTGCGCGATCACGATGTTCATCTGCTGCTGATTGACGGGATACGCCACCACGTGCTGCGATGCGCCCAGCCACACTTGGACAGATTGCGAACGCAACTCCAGCGGCAACAGCGCCATATCCACCATCGCGCGATACGCGGTATGTCCCATAAACCCCGCCAAGCGTGGCTTGCCACCATGTTTCGTGCCTACTAGCATCTGCTCTCGCACCTTGCTATGCAGACCATCGCAACCAATCAACGCATCAAAATTAACTAGTCGGCTGTCGTGCAAGCCTTGCATAGTCTGGCCTAGCAGCACGTTTGCGCCCTTATCTTGTGCGTCCTTCAAGAGCACGCTTTGCAAGTCGGCACGGCGAATACAGACGTGCGGCGCACCATACTTTTGGCGTGCAGCATCCTGATCGTTTAAAGAACGAGAAGTCAGCACATGGTCATCTCTTGCGTCTCGAACGATCAAGTGCGTTGGCTCACAGCCCACGCCTAGTATGGCTTCACCCAGACCCCAATCCATCAAAATGCGCATCGCATTGGGGCCCAGTTGAATGCCTGCACCCACCTCGGATAGCTCCAAGGCTTGTTCTAAAACAGTCGCTCCGTGACCCGAACGCGAGATCGCAATCGCAGCAGACAAGCCTGCAATACCTGCGCCTGCGATCAAAAATTTAGCCATGTACGTTGTTGAAGAAATTAGCGCTCATCAAGGCCTCGTAATCGGGTGCGACTGCAATGACGTGCTCACCCGCCAATTCTGCTGCACTGTGCGTCGTGGTAATGGCGACCGCTCGCATACCCGCACGCCGCGCGGCTTCAATGCCAAAAGGCGCGTCTTCAAACACGACACATTCGGAAGGCGCAAAGCCAAGGCGCTTCGCGGCTTCTAAAAAGATGGTGGGTTCGGGCTTGCCTGCTAAACCCATATCGCCACGCACAATCACGGACGGTTCGCGCACGAGTTTTAAATGCGATAACGCAAATGTCACATTTGGTGCATCGCCCGCCGTACCAATACCTACAGCCAGTCCCGCCTCGTAAGCCTTATTTAAAAAGCTTTTGAAGCCTTTGACTTCAGAAAAAATAGGGGCGTAAAGTTCACGATAAATAGCTTCTTTTTCGTGCGCCAATGGCAGCGCTTGCGCAGCCGTCATCGCGCGATCAAACAGCACATTCATACATTCAACGACCGTACGCCCTGTGGTGCGCCGCATCATCTCTGGCACATCCATGATGATCCCGTGGCGCCGCGCAAACTCAATCCAAGCAAATTTATGAGTCGGCATCGAGTCAATCATCGTGCCGTCCATATCAAAAATCAGCGCTTTGATTGACATGGGTTAAACACCCTGCTTCAGCGATGCTTCAATAAACATATCAAGGTCACCATCCAACACTTTTTGTGTCGCCGATGTCTCCACACTGGTGCGCAAATCTTTGATGCGTGATTGATCGAGCACATAGCTGCGAATCTGGTGTCCCCAGCCCACGTCGGTCTTGGTGTCTTCTAGCTTTTGCTGCTCGACCATGCGCTTTTTCATCTCGAAGTCATACAGGCGCGAGCGCAGACGTTTCCACGCCACATCGCGGTTGCCGTGCTGGCTGCGTCCGTCTTGGCACTGCACCACAATGCCCGTCGGAATGTGCGTGAGGCGCACGGCGGAGTCGGTTTTGTTGATGTGCTGACCACCCGCGCCGCTGGCACGGAAGGTGTCTGTACGCACGTCAGCTGGGTTGATATCAATCTCGATGCTGTCGTCCACCTCAGGGTAGACGAACACGCTGGCAAAGCTGGTGTGGCGGCCACCCGACGAGTCAAACGGGGACTTGCGCACCAAGCGGTGTACACCGGTTTCGGTACGCAAAAGTCCAAACGCGTACTCGCCTTCCACCTTGATGGTGGCGCTTTTGATGCCCGCCGTATCGCCTGCGGTTTCGTCTTCAATGATGGCTTTAAAGCCCTTACGCTCGGCATAGCGCAAATATTGACGC
>JANXRP010000014.1 GCA_025352965.1 Comamonadaceae bacterium | reverse complement strand
TATTGCTGCTTTGGCGCTATGCGCTTGGCGGTCTTGTGTTTCGTGGAGTTTTTTTAAAATCCAGCTGGATTTTTCTTGAATGCTTGATTCAACCTCGCCAATCGTCACCCAACGTGGCGCTCTGACAAGCAAACCGTGATCACCCACAATGAAACCAATCGTGCGGCGCTTGCTGCGCTCAAACTGGTATGTGATTGCTTGACCTTGAAGCGTGATTTGGCGCTTACCCAGCTCCAGTTTTGGCGCTAGCGCGGCGGGTTCACTTATCCAGTCAAAGGCTTGCTGAATAAGACTTAGCATCGAGTCTGTGCATTTCTGATTCAATGTGCGATTGCACTTTTTGCATCAAGCTATCGGGTGTGTGACCCGCGCTTGCAATCGGGCTACCGATGCTGATGTCCACGATGCCTGGATATTTGATGAAGCTACCTTTTGGCCAGCACTTGGCGGACGAGACTGCGATAGGGATAACTTCGGCTCCTGTTTCGCACGCCAAGCGAGTGCCGCCCGTTTTGTACGTACCTGTTTTACCGCGAGCAATGCGGGTGCCTTCTGGGAACATGATGACCCAGCGGTTCTCTTTCATCACGCGTTGACCTTGCTCCACCACTTTTTTAAAGGCGGCGTTGCGCTGCGAGCGGTCAATGTAGATCATTTTCATGCTGCCAATTGCCCAGCCAAAAAATGGAATCCAGTGCAATTCTTTTTTATAGACGTAGCAAAGTGGTCGTGGGCTTAAAGCCAAATAGGCCAAGGTCTCCCAAGTCGATTGGTGCTTGGACAGGACAATAGCTTTTCTACCGTCCGTCGGCAGATGCTCCGCGCCCGTAGTGCGCCAATGCACGCCGCAAATCCACTTCATCCCGTAGACCGCAGACAGTCCCCACCAGTTGGCAATGCGGTACAGCCAGCGCCAACCCGAGAAGGGAGCAGAAAGCACAAGGAGTAGGGCCAGAGGAATGATGATGGCAGCCGTCCAGATGAGCCAAAGGATGGAGCGAATGAAGCAAAGTGTTTTAAACATGCGGTGCCTTAAATTGAGTTTTGACTGCTAGTCATCAGCCAGTCGGCAAACGCCATCAGGTCAGCGTGAACGTGCGTGCCTGTGGGTAAATGATTGGGTACTTTGAGTTGGCTCTTGCCAGTACGGACCAAGTGCGTGGGGCAACCCACAACAGCAGCTGCTTGCAAATCACGCAGCGTATCGCCTACGCTGTGCACGACGGTCATATCGATGCCATAGCGATCACGAATTTGCTCAAACAGCCCTGGCAGTGGCTTGCGGCAATTGCATGCCTCAGCGTCCGACTCGGGGTTGTGTGGACAAAAGAAAATGGCATCGACTCGTCCGCCTGCCTCACGAAGCAAGCGGTGCATCTTGTCGTGCATGGCGTTTAAAGCCGCCATGTCGTACAGGCCACGTCCGATGCCAGATTGATTGGTGGCAACTGCAATCGTGTAGCCAGCTTGATTGAGCTTGGCAATGGCTTCAAGAGCGCCGTCCAGCGGTAACCATTCGTCCGCAGACTTTACGTAGTCATCACGGTCATGATTAATCGTGCCATCGCGGTCTAGGATGATGAGCTTGGTCATGGATTCTTTTATGCAGCCAATTTTGACAAGTCCGCGACGCGGTTCATAGCTGCATGCAAGGTCGCAAGCAAACCTAGGCGATTGACTTTGAGCGCGGCATCTTCCGTGTTGACCATCACATGCTCAAAGAACGCATCGACAGGCGCTTTGAGAGCTGCCAACGCTTTGAGAGAACCTGTGTAGTCACCTGCCTCGTAAGCCTTATCGGATAAGGGCTGCACGAGTGCTAAAGCGGCGTTTAAATCGATTTCAGCTTGTTCTTTCAATAAAGAAGTGTTGACCGACGCTGTGACCGTGCCTTCAACTTTTTTCAAAATATTGCCCACGCGCTTGTTGGCGGCGGCGAGGGCGGTGCTTTCTGGTAAATCAGCAAAAGCGCGAACTGCCTCTAGGCGTTTAGGTACATCGCCTAGGCGAGAAGGCTTTAAAGAGAATACGGCATCAACTTCTTGCGCACTGTAGCCCTGTTCGCGCAAGCTACCTGCAAAGCGCTCGTAGATAAATGTGATTAATGCCTCGCAAGCCTTATCCTGATTGGCTTCCAGCTTATCCTCAAAGCAAGTAAACGCACTTTTGAGTAGATGATTTAAATCAAGAGCTAGATTTTTTTCAACCAGCATACGCGTCACACCCAGTGCATGACGGCGCAGTGCAAACGGGTCTTTATCGCCTGTCGGCAGGTTGCCAATACCAAACATGCCGACCAAGGTCTCTAGTTTGTCTGCCAGCGCCACAACCGTCCCCGTGTGGTTGCGTGGCAAGGCATCGCCTGCAAAGCGCGGCTTGTAATGGTCTTCAATCGCAATGGCCACGCCATCGCGTAATCCATCGTGCCGCGCATAGTAGCCACCCATAATGCCTTGCAGCTCGGGAAACTCGCCCACCATGTCGGTCAGCAAGTCTGTCTTGGCTAAACGTGCGGCTTGCTCGACTTTGCTGGCTAAAACTTCAAACTCATCTTTGGCTTGCACGGTAAACGGCAGTGTCGCGGCGCTGAGTTGATGAACGATGCCTCTGGCAATAGCTGCTACACGGGCACTTCTCTCGCCTTGTGTCCCCAGTTTGTTGTGGTACACCACCTTGGCAAGCCCCTCTACACGTGATTCCAGCGTGCGTTTTCGGTCTTGATCGAAGAAGAATTTAGCGTCGGCTAGGCGAGGGCGCACGACGCGCTCGTTGCCTTCAATCACAGCGCTTGGATCGCTTGGGCTGATGTTGCTGACAACCAAAAACTTATTGGAGAGCTTGCCCTTGGCATCCAGTAGCGGAAAGTATTTTTGATTGGCCTTCATGGTCAAAATCAAACACTCTTGTGGAACATTCAAAAATTCTTTTTCAAATTCGCATGTGAGGACATTTGGGCGCTCAACCAGCGAGGTCACTTCGTCTAGCAAGGCTTCATCGTCAATGGCCTGCAAGCCAATACCAGCAAGGCTTGCAGCCATGCCAAGTTGATTTTTAATCATCAAACGGCGCAGGTCATAACTCACCATGACAGCACCTTCATCATGCATTTGCTCAAGGTAAGACTCAGCATTTTTGATGCTGATGATGGGTTGCTTGGATTCAAAACGATGACCTTGTGTGGTACGACCAGCAGTGAGTCCAAGCGCCGTGACAGGCACGATGTCTGCGCCATGCAGCGCAATCAGGCCATGCGCAGGACGTACAAATTTCACATCCGTCCAGCCGTCTGCTAGCTGATAGGTCATGACTTTGGGAATTGGTAATTTAGCAATTGTCTCCGTGAGCGCTTGCTGTAAGCCTTCTGCCAGCGTGGCTCCTGGGACGATTGCCTCATAAACTAAGTTTTCAGCTTTGCCATCCGATACGCGCTTCAGATTCGCTACAGCAGCGGCAACAGCATCTGCAGCAACACCTAGCGATTGCAGTTTTTTAGCCAGCGCGGGCGTGGCATTGCCTGCGGCATCTAAGCCCACGGAGACAGGCATGAGTTTTTGCTGTACGGCTTTGTCCGCGGCTCTGCATGCAACATCCCCTATGCCAGCACCCAAGCGGCGAGGCGTTGCGAAGGCGAACACCTCGCTTTTAGCGCCAGCCAAACCAAGATTTTGTAACTGCGCGAGTAGTGTTTGTGAAAACGCAATTTCTAATTTTTTAAGTGCTTTGGGCGGTAGCTCCTCGCATAGGAGTTCGACGAGTAAAGGCAATTGATACATATTTAACGGGTGAAAGGAGTAATAAAGTTAAGCTGGTTTGGCTTTGGTCGCAACTGCATGAATAGCATCTAATTTCTCTACAACTTCATGATCGACTAATTCGGCGGTTTGATAGGCAATTAACTTAAAGTAATCCTTTTTGTTAAGAACACGAAAATCACTCACTTTACTGTAGTAGCTACTAAGAATCGGCGGCAATACATCCTCACTCGCTTTTGCATCAATCGA
This sequence comes from Comamonadaceae bacterium, assembly GCA_025352965.1. Lineage (GTDB taxonomy): Bacteria > Pseudomonadota > Gammaproteobacteria > Burkholderiales > Burkholderiaceae_C > JASGCK01. Next base: position 1,648 of record JANXRP010000014.1, on the reverse strand, counting down.
CCAAAGGTCTTTTTGAAAAGCTTGCGATGCTAATTCAAGTGTATCTAAGGTTGATTCCATTGCAGCACGACGAGTATCCGTTTCCATGCCCGAAATTAAATCCTCGGTTACGTGTTGTGTTGTTGCAAAATTTAGGAGAACAGGGCGTGTGCAAAGGTAATTTTCAATTTCCCGTCGTTTCCATTGCAATTGTTCTAATCCAAGCTGTACGCCTTGGTCGTTAAGTCCTTGGTCTAATCGATCAAGGACGGCTATGCCCAATAATCTTAGATTTGCCTCTTTCACTGCCGAAAAGTGTTTGCTTGCAACTGACGGACGGTTTGTGTTTAGGTAATGGACGAAAGGTTTTTCTAGGTCAAATCGTGCAGGATGATTTAATAAATTAGCCCATTCTTGAAGCATTGCTAAGTCGGTGCTTCCCTCTAAATATAAAACCCAGCCTGTTTGTTCCGCCTGAATGTAGTTTTCAAATCCATAGTCTTTGAGTGCTTTTAGCACTTGAGTTCCACGCTGATCTGAAACTACGTGTGGTTTACCGACAAACGCAATTACCGTATCTCTTTCAATTGCCTCATTTAGTACAACTTCAGAGTGACTTGCGCAAACGACTTGCGCACCTGTTTGCCTAGCAATGCTAGTGATTAAGTGGTAGGTTTGGCGTTGACGTAGTATCTCTAAATGGGCGTCAGGTTCATCTAGCAGCAGTACAGCGCGAGGATTTAAATAGAGATAGGCGAGCAAAAGTAGAGTTTGCTGCATACCCCGCCCAGCTGAGGTTAATGGCAAAGTGGCTCCAGTTTTATTTTGCGAGTAATCAATTTCAATTGTTCCTAATTGACTCACAAAAATAGGCTTGTTAAGTGACACCCCAAATAATGCACGCATGTTGTCAACAATTTTCTGCCAACTTCCATCATTTCTTTCAAATAATTGATAGCAAAGATTTCGTAAAACTTCACCGCTACGTTCGCTGCCGAGCAGGACATCTACACGTCCAGGTTGAAGCAGTGGTTCTTCCATCAGTAGACCGCTCATGGGTGGTAGAAATGCGAGCGTAACTTTCTCAATAGATTCCAATGGAACTGGCATCCGAGCTGGTTTATCAGTGTTATCAGTGCGTAAGGGGCGGCAATAAAAAAATGCTTCACTCACATATTCAAACTCTAATCCGCACTTCCATACGCCATGCTCATCAATTCCTTCAACAATAATTTCGATAAGGATATTTTTGGTTTTTGTTTTATCGTCTTCACGATACCCCTCTCTAACGCGCATATCACGCCATAATGCCGTCGAGGAAGACAGTGGAAGGTAAACTAAATCTTTACGCCCAATTGTTACTGCTTTTGAAGCATCCTTCTTCCCAACTCCAATTCGCTTTGTTTGCCATTGTTTACAGCCTGCATCCCAAAGAGCTAAAGCTTGTAATGCTGTCGTTTTACCAGAGTTATTAGGACCAATTAACACAACAGTTTGCGACAAATCAATTTCCACATCAGTGAAGCTTTTGAAGTTGCGAATAAGAATTTTTGTAAGCATATAAATCTTCTTAAATTTCTACTTGTTAGTCGTTTGCGCGAGAACTTGCTCAGCGTGTTCGCGGTTTGCCATTGGGAAGCCAAGACGCGCTCTGGAGTCGTAATAGCTT
>JANXRP010000046.1 GCA_025352965.1 Comamonadaceae bacterium | reverse complement strand
CCTGCCAGTAATTAAGCTTGCAAAGACAAGAGTAATCAACCACCATTTTTTAATATTCATAATATCTAGCCCAAGGTATCCCACAAAACCTGCGGTGTATCTGAATGTTAAACTAATACCCATGTTCATGTTTTCAAATTTTCTAACCTGCAAGCAAGCAGTGGCCTTGGGTCGAGGAGCTTGGCTTTGGCGTACGCCAAATTTAGCCAGCCTCTAATCCCCTTGCGGGCGCTTCCCTTTTATGCGCTCACCGCCTTTAGAAATTTGAAAGAAACGACATGACAGAACTTGAATTCAATGCCTTAGCCGCCCAAGGCTACAACCGCATCCCACTTACGCTAACGGCTTTTGCGGATTTAGAAACCCCACTCTCGCTGTATCTGAAACTTGCCGCACCAACAGGCGTGGGTAACAACAGCTTCCTGCTGGAGTCCGTGGTAGGCGGCGAGCGCTTTGGACGTTACAGCTTTATTGGCTTGCCTGCAAACACACTGCTTCGCGCCTCGGGTTTTGGCACGGATGCTAAGACCGAAGTGGTCACCAACGGCGTGGTAACAGAGACTGACACTGGCAACCCGCTCGACTTTATCGCTGCATATCAAAAGCGCTTCAAAGTCGCGCTCTCACAAGGTTTGCCGCGTTTTTGCGGTGGCCTTGCGGGCTATTTTGGCTACGACGCGGTGCGGTACATCGAGCGCAAGTTAGAGCACTCTTGCCCGCCCGACGAGCTGGGCACACCCGACATTTTGCTACTTCTGTGCGAAGAATTGGCGGTGATTGACAACCTCTCTGGCAAGCTCCATCTCATCGTGTATGCCGACCCTGCTGCCCCCAAAGCCTTTGCCCGTGCGGCCTCCAGACTAGCTGCCCTGCGCGAGCAGCTCAACAAATCGGTGCAAGCGCCTAGCATTGCGCCCTCGAAGCCCCAGCCAACCATTCGCGACTTTGCCAAAGCCGACTACATCAAAGCCGTTGAAGAGGCCAAAGAAATGATTGCCGCTGGCGAGTTTATGCAGGTACAAGTGGGGCAGCGCATCAAGCGTGCTTTTACGCAGTCTCCCCTTTCGCTGTACCGTGCGCTGCGTTCGCTCAACCCCAGTCCTTACATGTATTTTTACGACTTTGGCAGCTTCCAAGTGGTGGGGGCATCGCCTGAGATTTTGGTGCGAGAAGAGAAAGTAGGCACAGGCGAGGCGATGCGGCACATGGTCACCATCCGCCCTCTAGCAGGCACACGCCCACGCGGTGCGACACCCGAAGCTGACAAAGCCGCCGAGGTGGAACTGATTGGCGACCCCAAAGAACGCGCCGAGCACGTGATGCTGATTGACCTCGCGCGCAACGACATTGGGCGCATCGCCAAAATTGGCAGCGTCAAAGTGACCGAGGCCTTCTGTGTGGAGCGCTACAGCCACGTGATGCACATCGTCAGCAACGTTGAGGGCGAGTTGCTAGATGGCATGTCGAATATGGATGTGCTCAAAGCCACCTTCCCCGCAGGCACGCTAACGGGCGCGCCTAAGGTGCATGCGATGGAAGTGATTGACAAGTTAGAGCCGATCAAACGCGGCATCTACGGCGGCGCGTGCGGCTACATCAGCTTTGCAGGCGATATGGATGTGGCTATTGCCATCCGTACTGGTATCGTTAAAAATGGCACTTTGTACGTGCAAGCAGCGGCGGGCGTGGTGGCAGATTCTGTGCCTGAACTGGAGTGGAAGGAAACCGAAGCCAAGGCTCGTGCCTTGCTACGCGCTGCCGAAGTTGTTGAGGAAGGCTTTTGATATGAATCCCGTTCAATTACAACGCGTCATGACCGGTGTTGTTACGCTGGTTCTCGTGATGCTGACTGGCTGCGTGGCGACACCACCTGTAGAAAAAATGTCTTCTGCCACCCAGTTATGCGATGGCTCAGGTTGCAGCACCGTTGCGCCCCATAACGCGCAGGCAAGCCTAGAGCGCATCAAAGCCTTGCTTGCTAGTGGCTTGGCGGTTGACTTCAAAACCTGTGAAACCCGCCCTAGTGAATCCAACTGCGCATCCGACGACATTGGCTTCTTTGTCATGGGTGGTCCTATCCCAGGACGCGGCGCGCTCAAAGGATTGTCCATTCTCTCTGCCACAAGTGGCACAACAGGTCAGCTCGACCTTCGCATTGCCATGTCACCAACTTTTCTCGGCACGCCTATGGCGTGCTCCCATGGCGATGCCACCGTCACGGTGGATGTGCAAGGCAAAGTAGTGTTAGACCTCAAGTCAACCTACTGCAACTGGGCGATAGTGGGCAATACGTTCAACACTGTGTCTATAGCCTTTGATCGCATTGATATGTCTACCCGCAAAATGCAAGGTTACTATTCTGTAGGCGTTGCTGGAACAGGCAATGGTAAAGGTAGCGGTTATCTATCCATGGTTATCCCAGACAACCGTATAGGACGACAGGCCGAAGCTGAGCTGAATAGCTTTCGGCGTGCAGAGTTGGTGGGCACAGCAGGCTTGATCGCTCTGCCCACGCCCACCGCCAAATTAGCAGATCGCCGAGTTGCCTTGGTATTGGGCAATAGTGCTTATCGCCGCTTACCACTAGACAACACCCGCAATGATGCACTAGCTATGCAAGCAGCCTTGAGCCAAGCAGGCTTTGATGTGAGTTTCGCGCTAGATGGAGATTTTTCCGCCATGTCCGCAGCGGTGCGTAGCTTTTTGTCCAAGGCGCAAAACGCCAGCGTGTCCCTGATTTACTACGCGGGTCATGGCGTCGAAATCAATGGTCGAAATTTCTTGGTGGCCATAGATGCCGACATTGTGTCGCCCGAGAATGTTCTCAGCCATAGCATCGACGTTACCGAGCTCATTGCCACCTTGGGTACAGTCACACGCAGTACCAAAATATTAATCTTGGACGCGTGCCGAGATAACCCTTTCCCAGAACGCTTTAAACGCCAACAACAAGGCTTGGCACAAATCGAAGCTCCTATCGAGACTTTTATTGCTTTCTCTACCTCGCCAGGCAAAGTGGCGGAAGATGGCGACGGCGCTAACAGCCCGTACACACGTGTGTTGGCCAAGAAGATAGTGGAGCCTGGCGTGACGTTGGAAGCTCTTTTTCGCGATGTTCGTAAAGCCGTCGTAGAAGATACGCGCGGGCGACAGACCCCTTGGGAAAACACGAGCTTAACGTCTGAGGTTCGGATGGTTGCGGCGAATACAAAGGACGCACGACCATGAAACTTTTGATGTTAGACAACTACGACAGCTTCACCTACAACCTCGTGCAATATTTTGGCGAGCTCGGTGCAGAAGTTATCACCGCCCGCAACGACGAAATCACGCTGACAGAAATGGATGCCATTGGCGCCGACCGACTCGTGATTTCGCCAGGCCCCTGCTCGCCAAGCGAGGCAGGCATTAGCGTGGCGGCCATTCAACACTTTATGGGCAAGTTACCGATACTGGGCGTGTGTCTCGGCCATCAAGCCATTGGCGCGGCGCTGGGTGGCAACATCATCCGAGCACGAGTGCAAATGCACGGCAAGGTGAGCACGATTACAACAACCCAAGCTGGCGTGTTCGCGGGATTGCCCAAGCAATTTGATGTCAATCGCTATCACTCGCTCGCCATTGAGCGTGCGACTTGTCCGCCTGAGTTAGAAATCACGGCTTGGACA
>JANXRP010000019.1 GCA_025352965.1 Comamonadaceae bacterium | reverse complement strand
CGCAAAGCTAGCCAGTAGCATTCCCACCACCAGCGGCGAGTAGCCCTCGTGCAAGGCCCACAGCGGCGCGGCAAGCCGCATGCCCGCCATCGCACCATGCAAAAACACATGACCAATGATGAGGCGCGCGAGTTCAGGATTCATTTAAATTCACTCTTCAGGTAGCAATTTTTGCGCTTCGCCGTCAGGCATCGCCTCAACCGTCTTCAAAGCCCGCTCCATCGCACGACTGCGTGTTTCGGCACTGTCCAGTGTATTAAGTACCGTTTGTGTTTGCGATTTCACCTTCGCCAGCACATCACCAAACTTGCCAAACTCGGTTTTCACCGCGCCCAGCACTTGCCAGACTTCGCTAGAGCGCTTCTCTAGCGCCAACGTTCTAAATCCCATTTGCAAAGAGTTCAGCATGGCCAAGAGCGTAGTCGGCCCCGCCAGCGTGATGCGGAACTCGCGCTGGAGTGAGTCCATGAGTCCTGGCCTACGCAGCACTTCGGCATACAAGCTCTCGGAGGGCAAAAACAAAATCGCAAAGTCTGTCGTGTACGGCGGCTCGATGTATTTTTCACTGATTGATTTCGCCTCAGCGCGGATGCGCATCTCCAGTGCCTTACCTGCAATTTCAGCGGCAGGGGCGTCAGCACGCTCTTGGGCATCCAAGAGGCGCTCAAAATCCTCTGTCGGAAATTTTGCATCTATGGGAAGCCACAACTGACTTGGGCTACCAGCCATATCGACTGATCGTCCTGGCATCTTGATGGCGTAATCCACACGCTCGCGTGAGTTCGGTTTCGTCGCCACTTGCACGCCGTATTGCTCGGCCACAAAGATTTGCTCAATCAGTGCACCTAATTGCGCCTCGCCAAAAATACCACGCGTCTTTACGTTGGTCAGCAAATGTTTTAAATCACCCACGCCCTGCGCTAAGCTTTGCATTTCACCAAGCCCTTTATGCACTTGCTCTAGCCGCTCGGCGACCTGCTTAAAGCTCTCGCCTAGACGTGCTTGCAAGGTCGCCTGCAATTTCTCATCCACCGTGACACGCATCTCTTCTAACTTGGCACTGTTGCTGCGCTGGAGTTGTTCGAGCTGCGTCGTCAGTACATCACGCAATTCAAATTGACGCGTCGCATTGTTTTGCGTGATTTTTTCTAATTGCCTTGACAATGCCAGCTCTTGCCGCACACCCAAATAAAGCATCATCCCGAGGATGATTACCCCCAAAACCAATACCAGTATGGACTCGTAGCTCATGTGCCTGCCCTCTGTGGCAAGTTGTTAATAGGAGTGCGCACCTCTCGCCCCGCAAAAAAATCAATCAAGTTGTCAGCAGCCAAATTCGCCATCGCCATGCGTGTGGGTACCGAGCTTGATGCAATGTGCGGCGTGAGCACAACGTTTGGCACAGTCAGCAAATCAGGGTGCACAGAAGGTTCTCCTTCAAACACATCGATACCAGCGGCAGAAATCGTTTTATTTTTCAGTGCCAACGCCAGTGCGGCATCGTCCACAATCCCACCGCGTGCAATGTTGACTAATGTCGCTGTCGGCTTCATCTGCGCGAGTTCGGCTGCGCCTATCGTGTGATGATTCTCGGGGCTATACGGCAACACCAGTACCAAATGATCGGCGGTTTTGAGCAGCTTCTCTTTGGTCACATAAGACGCGCGGCAGCTCTCTTCCGTTGCGCTATCTAGCTTGCTACGGTTGTGATAAATCACCTTCATACCAAAGCCGTGTGAGCCACGCCGCGCAATGCCTTGCCCAATGCGCCCCATGCCGAGTATCCCCAGCGTTGCGCCGTGGATGTCGCTGCCTGCAAACATATCAAAGCCCCACTTGTTCCATTTGCCAGCACGCAAAAAGTGCTCGGACTCCGTGATGCGACGCGCGGTCGCCATCATGAGCGCAAAGCCAAAATCAGCCGTGGTTTCGGTCAACACATCAGGCGTGTTGGTCGCCTGCACATGCGCGGCGTTAAACGCGGGAATATCAAAATTGTTGTACCCCACCGCCATGTTGGCGACGATCTTTAAACGGGGGCAAGCAACAAACACTTCCGCGTCGATACGATCGCCGCCCGTGGTGAACGCGCCGTCGCAATCTTTGAGCATCGCAATGATTTGCGCTTTGGTGAGCACCGAATCGGATTGGTTGCTCACCACATCAAAATGCGCCTCTAGTTTGGCAAGCACTTCAGGGAAGACACCGCGTGCGATGCCGATTTTTGGTTTTTTCATACTCATTTTTTCAATATCTTTAATTTCTTAGCCCACCAAGGCGTGAGTGCTGGTAGCACGACTAGCGTCCAGATCACCACCCATGCCGTGAGCGGCAGCAACTGCGCGTGTGCGGGCAATTGCGCGGCGCTCATCACAGCGAGCACAACAGGAATCACGCCCGTTTCGCGCACCGAGCAAAGGAACATTTTTTCACGCCAATCGATGCGTGTTGGAAGCAAGGACAGCCATACAGCCACGGGTCTTGCAACCAAAATAAATAGCAGAGCAATCACCAGCCCCAAGCCAGCGGAGTTGATCAAATCCGAGGCTGCCACAAACGGGCCCACCATCATGAAGATGACGGGCTTGGCAACACTTTCAATTTTCGTCTCCATGCTGTGAATGAGCGTGTGCAGAGCTGGACTAGCACGATTGAAATTACCCAAAAGTCCAGCAACGAAGGCTGCCAAAAATCCGTTGCCATGCAGCACTTGTGCCAAGAAAAAAGCAGCCAAAGGGATGCCTAACACAATGGCAAAATCGTACATGGGCTCAACCTGCTGCATGTTTTTGTAACGCTCGAAGTAATGCATCACAGCCCATCCCACAAGGCCTGCGATCAAACCAAATGCAAATTGCTGGCCTAGCAACACCAAGTTATTAACCGCGAACAAGCCAGCTGCCAATTCGCCAATCGTCTGTAGTTGCTGCCCGCCTTGCACCATCACAACCACAGCAGCGGTAAAGATAGCGCCGACAGCATCATTTAAAGCACTCTCGGCAACGGCCATGTCGCGTACTCTGGCATAGTGGTCACGAAACATCAAATTCTTCAGCGTTGGAATAAGCGCTGCAGGATCGGTCGATCCCAAAATGGCAGCCAGCAGCGCTGCCGTCCCGCCCTTAAGTCCAAGCGCTAATAAAAACGCAAACGTCACCACGAAGGTAATCAGATAACCCACAACAGCTAAGAGCAGCGTCGGCCAAGCTATTGATAAGAACGCTTTGCGTTCGATTTCATCGCCACCGCTCTTCAAAATAATCGCAGCCAGCAGCGTGCAGACGACGACCGCCAGTGTGATCTGCACCGAGATAGGTTTTAAGGCATCGTGGAGCAAAATACCTAAGAGCAATTGCAAAGCAAAACTAGGTAGCACCGTACCTTCGGAAGCCTTGCTAGCCGCCCAGCCAAAACCAAGCATGAGGCTGGCGCACCACAGCGTCTGAGCCAGCGCGACCTCGCTGCCACCTAAAGCCTCGATGCGCCCGAGCACTGAAGGAGCGAGGCTATTGACGACGACCGCTAAAGCACCCAGTAAGGTGATCCATAGGTAGGCGGCGAGTTGTTTTTTCATGCTTCCTTTTGTATTTATTGCGCCAAGCCAAATACCTGTCGCAAATACGCCAGATAGTTCACGTCTTCGCACATATTTTTTGAGGGCGTATCAGATAACTTTGCCACAGGCTGACCATTGCACTCTGTCATTTTGATCACGATTTGCAGCGGCACGTGATCGGGAGGATCACCCAGATCGTTGGTGAGATTGGTACCAATACCAAACGCCAGCAAACAGCGTCCTTTGAACTGGTTGTAAAGCTCAATCGTGCGCGGGATAGTGAGGCCATCGCTAAACACCAGCGTCTTAGTCAGTGGATCGACACGGTTGGCTTTGTAGTGCGCAATCATGCCTTCGCCCCACGCAAATGGATCGCCGCTGTCGTGGCGTGCACCGTCAAACAGTTTGCAAAAATACATGTCGTAGTCGCGCAAAAAGGCCGCAAAACCATAGACATCGGAGAGCGCAATGCCAAGATCGCCTCGGTACTCGTGCGCCCACGACTCAAACGCAAAGACTTGCGAGTCGCGTAGCCGCGGGCCGAGTGCCTGCGCGGCTTGCAAGTATTCGTGCGCCATCGTGCCTAGTGGAACGCTACCCAGCTTCATAGCGAAAAAGACGTTACTCGTACCCGCAAACTGGCTGCCTAAACCGCTCATCGCCACGCGCAAAACCTCTTCGTGCCACGCCTTGCTAAAACGCCTGCGTGTACCGTAGTCGGCAATCTTAAGATTCGAGATTTGAGGATCTTTGAGCAATTTGATTTTGCTAGCTAAACGCTCGCGTCCCGCTACAAAGTTCGGTACGCGCTGCGTATTTCTAAAGTACACCTCGTTCACGATAGCCAGCACGGGGATTTCAAACAAGATTGTGTGCAGCCAAGGCCCTTCGATTTTGATGTCAATCTCACCCGTGGTTTGTTCGGAGATCGTGATGTATTTTTCGTTGAGTTTGAATAAGTCCAAGAAATCGACAAAGTCGCTCTTGATAAAGCGCATGCTGCGCAAATAGGTCAATTCTTCTTCCGTAAATTGCAAGCGGCACAGTGACTTAATCTCATTGCGTATCTCACCTGCAAACTGAGCCAGATTCACACCTGGGTTGCGGCACTTGAACTTATAAGAGACCTGCGCCCCAGGGAACTGATGCAGCACGACCTGCATCATGGTGAATTTGTACAGGTCGGTATCTAAGAGGCTGGTGATGATCATGAGGGGCTCTCTGCTAACTCTTACACCAGCCATGTCGTAAAGCTCTGAGTCGTCTCACGCTCGGTCATAAAGGTGTTCACCAACGCCTCTTCGTCCGCATAGCCCAGCGACAGCCCGCAGACAATCATTTCATTCTCGCCTGCACCAATGTGCGGCAAGATAATGTTGGAAAAGCCATTCCATGCGGCTTGCGGGCAGGTGTGTAGGCCTCGCGCTCTGGCCGCCACCATAATGCTTTGAATAAACATGCCGTAATCTAATAAAGAGCCGCGCCCCATCACCTTATCAATTGTGAACATCAAGCCCACAGGTGCGCCAAAAAACTTAAAGTTTTGCTGATGCTGCTCGTGCATCTTGTCTTTGTCACCCTTACCGATGCCCAGCACACCGTAAAGCCCAAAACCGCAAGCGCGGCGTCTATCTATATAGGGAGACACCCATTTCTCGGGGTAATAGTCATAGGCCTCGGCGTGTTCGGCTGCAAGCAGCGGGTTAGCGCGAACCGCATCGTGCGCCGCGCAGACCTTCTGCACGAGCGAGTCTTTCACCTCGCCCGTTAGCACATAGACCTTCCACGGCTGAGTGTTTGTTCCAGACGCTGCTCTGCGAGCCACATCCAGTAAGCCCTCCAGCAGGGGGCGATCAACAGGCTTATCTAAATAGGCACGAGCTGAAAAGCGACTCAAAATGGCGGCATCGACGCTGCTTGGGTCAGAAATGTGGGTTTTTACTTGGGGGATATTCATAGAAATGGTCATAACGAGTGAGTCTATCAGCCTGCTTTTGTGGTTTTTTCCTTCATTTGGTCATTTTTTTGCAATTATTTTGCTGCACCGCAACATTTTTTTCTAAAAAGACTTGAAAAGGCTCGGGTTTACCCTATAATTCATTCCATGCTGCACTGCAACATAAACAGGGCAACAGGCAGGGAAGTCATTCGGACCCCTTGCAAATTTTGAAGTTTTATCTTTTTAAGGAAATACCATGTTTACATTAGACCAAGTGACCGCTGCACAAAAAAACAACGTTGAGAGCCTGATCGGCCTGACAGCCCAAGCCTTTGCTGGCGTGGAAAAAATCATCGAACTGAACATTGCAACTGCTAAAGCTGCTTTCAGCGATGCTGCTACTCAAACTCAAGCTGCTTTGAACGTGAAAGACGCTCAAGAGTTCATCGCTTTGCAATCTGCACAAATCCAGCCTTTGGCTGAAAAAGTGTCTGCATACGGCCGTAAAGCTTACGAAATCGCTGCTACTAGCACTGCTGAAATCCGTACAACGGTTGAAGGCAAGCTGAAAGAAGCTCAAGCTGCTGCTCAAACCGTTGTTGCTACTGCAACGACTAGCAAAAAGAAGTAATTTTTAAAGCGCTCGATAGAGCGCTTTGAGACCCTTGTCTCCTCGGATCCACTCTAAACTTCGGTTTACTGGATTCCTTAATGGCCTAACCCTTACCGGTTAGGCCTTTTTTTCTATTATTTTGCTTATCTAGAGTCGATCACCCGCTTGGCTTTGCCCACTTCTACCCGTGCAAGACTATTGGGGGCAAGCACTTCAATGTTGGCACTTGAGCCGATAAAGGTTTTGATGGCGGCTTGCAATTCGCGCGAAATAGCATCGCTTGAAGCGGTAACGCTGGCATCACGTCTTTCAACCTGAATTTTCATTTCATCCAAATGCCCCGTGCGACTCACATGAATCAGATACTGCGGCGAGAGTAGCGGCATCTTCAAAATCAGCTCTTCAATTTGCGTGGGGAACACGTTCACGCCGCGGATGATGAGCATGTCGTCGCTGCGCCCCGTGATCTTGCCCATGCGGCGCATGCTTCGTGCAGTCGGCGGCAGCAGCCGTGTCAAATCGCGTGTGCGATAGCGAATGATCGGCAGCGCCTCTTTTGTAAGCGAAGTAAAAACCAGCTCACCTTGCTCTGTCCCCTTGGCAGGGTCATAAGGCAGCACCGCGTTAGTTACGGGATCGATGATTTCGGGATAGAAATGATCTTCCCACACCACCAAACCGTCTTGCGTTTCGGCGCATTCACTCGCCACACCTGGCCCCATGACTTCGGACAGGCCATAAATATCGACCGCTTTCATGTTGGCACGTGCTTCAATCTCACGGCGCATTTCATTCGTCCACGGCTCTGCACCAAAAATACCAATCCGCAGCGACGACTGCTTGGGATCCATGCCTTGTTTTTCCATGGCTTCAATCAGCGTCAACATATATGACGGCGTGACCATGATGATGTCGGGTTCGAAGTCGGTAATCAGTTGAATCTGCTTCTCAGTTTGACCGCCGCCCATCGGCACGACCGTGCAGCCAAGCCGCTCCGCGCCGTAGTGTGCCCCTAGCCCACCCGTAAAGAGCCCATAGCCATAAGCCACATGCACCGTATCGCCGCGCTTGCCGCCTGCAGCACGAATGGAACGTGCTACCAAATCCGCCCACGTATCAATGTCTTTTTGCGTATACGCCACCACGGTCGGTTTGCCCGTTGTGCCGCTCGATGCATGGATGCGCACAATGTCACTTTTAGGGACGGCAAAAAGTCCAAACGGATAGTTATCGCGCAAATCCGTTTTGCTCATGGTGGGGAACTTTGCGAGATCCCCAAGCGTCTTCAAATCACTGGGATGCACGCCTGCTGCATCAAACGTTTTTTTGTAATGCGCTACGTTGTTGTAGGCGTGGATGAGCGACCATTGCAAGCGTTTGAGCTGCAAAGCTTGGAGTTCGTCTTGGGATGCTTTTTCTATTTTTTCTAGCGCCATTTTTAAGTCTCCTCATCGAAATTAATCGTAACCTTGTCCGTCAAACAATAGCTCTGGCAAGTCAGCACAAAGCCGCGCCGAACTTCGTAATCTTCCAGCGCATAGTTCACGTCCATTTCAACTTCGCCCTCAGTTACTTTTGCACGGCAAGTCGAGCACACGCCGCCTTTGCACGAAAAACGCATATCGAGCCCTGCCTGCAAGCCCGCATCCAGCAAGGGCTGGGAGCCTTTTGTTGCGCTGAAATGTCGTGTCGTACCGTCCATCACGACTGTGACTTCGCATTGATTGGATTCACCCACAGCGACAGATTTGGCTTTGCGAGCGGATAGTTGTTGTTCGGTTGGTTTTGCTGCCGCAAACAATTCCGTCTTGATACGCGAGTGATCCATACCCTTTGCTTGTAGTGCCGCCTTCGCCTCCACCATCATCGACTCTGGGCCGCAAATAAACGCAGCATCAAACGTGCTCACATTCAGCCATTTATCAAACAACAAGTCGCATTTGGCGCGGTCGATGCGACCATGAAAAATATCCATATCCTGCGGCTCGCGACTCATGACATAGATGAGATTGAGCCGTGTTGGATAACGATCTTTTAGGAGTGCCAGCTCTTCTTTAAACATCACAGATGGCGTGGCGCGATTGCCATAAATCAGCGTGAAGCTAGACTGGGCATGCCCTTCAAGTCTTTTTTCTAGCTGCGTCTTGATGATGGACAGAATTGGCGTAATGCCGCTGCCTGCGGCAACGCCCAAAAGATTGCGGCC
>JANXRP010000200.1 GCA_025352965.1 Comamonadaceae bacterium | reverse complement strand
TAGTTTTCCCAGTATCTGTACGTTTAAGTGCGCGCTGAACAGGTGATGGGAATTCCGTGACTGGAAAAGAATAATCTAAACCAGAAGTCTTAAGTAAATCAAATGTGGCCTTGAGGTCGTCCACTTGAATAAATGGTACGCTGGGGTAGATGCAGCAAGCAAAATCAATCTGCCATCCTAGCGCTTGACACGCATCAATGGCATGCACAACAACAGGTACTGTGGGCGTGTGATCGTCTGCTAACTGTATCGGACGCATAAATGGTGTTTCGGCACCTTGGTCGCGCGCGAGTTGTGCGATTTCTTCATCGTCAGTTGTCACCACAATATGCTCAAACAACCCAGAGGCTTTGGCAGCATCGATTGCATAAGTAATCATAGGCTTACCAGCAAACGGTTTGATATTTTTACGGGGAATGCGCTTGCTACCGCCACGAGCAGGAATGATGGCGATATTCATGATGTCACAGCCTCGCGTAAACTGCACACAACGTAATCTTGTTCGTCTTGGGTCAGCATTGGATGCATCGGAATGCTAATCGCCTCTTGGTAATAGCGCTCAGCCTCAGGGTAGTCGCCCTGCTTGAAACCCATGCGCTGATAGTATGGTTGGGTATGCACTGGGATGTAGTGCAGATTAATGATGATGTCTTTGGCACGCAGCGCTTCAAAGACTTCAAGGTGACTACGCTTGACTTTGTCCAATTGAAGACGGATCACGTACAAATGATATGCACTGTAACTATCCGCGTGTTGCCAAGGCAATGTAATTGGCAGGCCTGCAAGAGACTGGTTGTATTGATCAGCAATCTCATGCCGACGTGTCACATATTCGTGTAGTCGTGTCATTTGACTCACGCCCAATGCGGCCTGTATGTCGGTCATGCGGTAGTTATATCCCAACGCAACTTGTTGGTAATACCAAGGCCCATCCATATCTTGAGTCATGAGTGATGCATCTCTTGTGATGCCATGGCTACGTAATAAACCTAGCCGTACAGCTAGGTTGTCGTTATTGGTAAGAGCCATACCGCCTTCAGCGGTTGTAATGATTTTGACTGGATGAAAACTAAAAACCGTGATGTCGCTATATTGACTATTGCCAATAGGCTTGCCTTTGTATTGGCCGCCAATGGCATGTGAGGCGTCCTCGATGATTTTGAAACCATATTTTTGACCAAGTGCGTGGATGGCCGCCATGTCGCAAGGCTGACCTGCCAAATGCACTGGCACGACAATCTTGGGGAGCTTACCAAGATTCTTTGCAATGATTAGTTTTTCTTCTAATTTATGTGGGCACAGGTTATAGGTACGCGGGTCAATATCAACAAAATCTACTTGGGCGCCGCAATAGAGAGCGCAATTTGCGGAAGCCACAAACGTATTGGGCGTCGTCCAAAGCCAATCCCCAGGCCCTAGGTCTAGCGCCAAACAAGCAATATGCAAAGCAGACGTTGCGCTGTTTACTGCAATCGCATGCTTTGCCCCACAGGCAGCCAGTACGCTTTGCTCAAACTGGGCAATATATGGCCCTTGCGTAAGATTGAGTGATTTAAGCGCAGTAACAACCGCATCAATATCTGCTTGCGTAATATGTTGTTGACCGTATCGAATCATTGTTTACTCCTGTTATTACACAGTGATTTACAACCTAATATCAGACTCATGGGCAGCCAACAAATATTTGAGGTCATACAAAATTGAATTGGATTTACCTAGCGCACGTATGGCTGCAGCCCCCATATTTTTGTACTGCCGATGTGCTACAGCAAGAATAATTGCATCGTAATTTCCATTAGTCAACTCGGGCACTGGCGTGATTCCGTACTCGTGCTCCGCCTCTTCCGCAATAACCCAAGGGTCATATACATCAACCACACAATTATGTTCTTTGAGCTCTGACACGATGTCAAATATGCGTGTATTGCGAATATCCGAACAATTTTCTTTGAAGGTAAAACCCATGACCAACACCTTTGCACCCACGACTTGGATACGCTTTTTAGTCATCGCTTTTACCACTTGCGTCACTACGTAAGCCCCCATACTGTCATTCAAACGCCGCCCAGCCAAAATAATTTCTGGATGGTAGCCAATTGCTTGCGCTTTGTGGGTCAAATAATAAGGATCAACGCCAATACAGTGCCCCCCAACAAGGCCCGGGCGAAATGGTAAAAAATTCCACTTACTCTCAGCAGCTTTTAGGACGGATTCGGTATCGATGCCCATCTTGTTAAAAATGAGTGCCAACTCATTAATCAAAGCAATATTCAGATCACGTTGAGTGTTTTCAATAACCTTGGCCGCTTCAGCGACCTTAATACTTGCGGCTTTATGGGTTCCTGCAACAATAATCTGACAGTAAAGCGCGTCAACTAAATTGGCAATCTCTGGCGTAGAGCCAGAGGTCACTTTTTTTGTATTAACTAAGCGATGTTCTTTATCACCTGGATTAATTCGCTCTGGACTATACCCACAATAAAAATCTTGATTGAACTTTAATCCAGAGTATTGTTCGAGCACAGGAACACAATCTTCTTCTGTGCACCCTGGGTAAACTGTCGATTCATAAATAACGAGATCCCCTTTTTTGAGTACTTGCCCAACCGTTTGACTGGCTTTGATAAGGGGGAGTAAATCGGGATTTTTGTGTTCATCAATAGGTGTCGGAACCGTAACGATGTAGCAATTACAGGAGCGCAAATCGTCAAGCTGCGTCGTAAAGATTAATTGCTTAGCTGCCGCAAGCTCTTCAGAACTTGTCTCTAAGGTTATATCGCAACCGTTTCTCAGTTCATTAATCCTACGTTGATCAATATCAAATCCTATGACTGAACGAACTTTGCCAAACTCTACTGCCAAAGGAAGGCCTACATATCCAAGCCCGATGACAGCAATTTTGTATTTACTCAAATCCACTTATAAATTCTCCACTTTATCTGGAACTGTTGATCGTTTGGGGCTTGTTCACAATTTCTAACTTTAGAGCATCAATTTCATGCTTGAGCGATTCATATTCAGCAACCTTACGCTTCAAAAATTGTGTGGTCAGATGTGCTTTTTCGCTAATGCCAGAGGGTGTGAGCAGATAACTGTATGCAAGCTTGTTATGGCTACTGATGAAGTTTTGCATCTTCACAAAACCTTTATCCATTAAAGCTTTGAGGCAGTAATTGGTTTTTCCTAAACTCACGCCCAAGGCTTCAGCCATTTCTCGCTGATTCAGCTGTGGGTTTTCTTGCAAAAGACGCAAGACTTTAAAGTGCATTTCGTCGTGCACGCTACCGCCTAGGGATGTACCTGTTCATGTGTTGAACTATACACGAAAATCAGCGTAGGCTAGCCTTAATCCAGTCTCTAAATTTGTTTGGGCTTGCCAGCCTAAATTTGCGAGTCGGCTGCTGTCCATCCATTTGCGCGGTGCGCCGTCTGGTTTGCTGCTGTCAAACTCAATCGATCCTGTGTAGCCTGTCACTTTGCTAATCGTGTGGGCTAGCTCAGCAATGGTGATGTCGGTGCCCGAGCCCACATTGATGTGGCTTTGACGAGGATCGGTATGTTGGTCATACGTTTCTTTAGGTAAATTCATGACATGGACACTGGCCGCAGCCATGTCGTCCACGTACAAAAACTCACGCCTAGGCGTGCCTGTTCCCCATATAGTGACTGAGAGGGCGTTTTGAACTTTAGCTTCGTGAAAGCGCCTAATTAGCGCCGGGATGACGTGGCTATTTTCTGGGTGGTAGTTGTCGCCAGGTCCGTACAGATTGGTTGGCATCACGCTACGGTAATCCGTGCCGTGACTGCTTGCGTATTGGCGGTTGTAGCTCTCGCACATTTTGATGCCTGCAATTTTGGCAATGGCATAGGCTTCGTTGGTGGGCTCTAAAGTGCCAGTGAGAAGGGCATCTTCGCGCATTGGTTGCTCGGCTAATCTTGGGTAGATGCAACTAGAACCTAAAAACAATAGCTTTTGGACACCGTTGACATGCGCTGCATGAATAATGTTGGACTGCAACATTAAGTTTTGATAAATGAAGTCGGCTGGATACGTGTTATTGGCGTGAATACCGCCCACTTTGGCTGCGGCAAGATAGACCTGCGTTGGCCGTTCGGTAGCAAAAAAATCTAGTACAGCTTGTTGATGACACAAATCGAGCTCGGCACGTGTTTTGGTGATGATGCTGTCCTTGGCTACGCCATGGGCTAACAGCTGTCGCACAATGGCGCTGCCAACCATGCCATTGTGTCCAGCGACAAAGATTTTTTGTGCACTGCTCATAGGGGTTATGAGTTTTGGCTTATCGACACGGTATAGCCATGGGACTTTAAAAGTGCGTGTTGCTTGGCCTCAGCCAAATCGCTAGCTACCATCTCAGCAATCATTTCATCCAATGTGATTTCGGGTGTCCAACCGAGTTTGTTTTTGGCCTTGCTCGGGTCGCCAAGCAGGGTCTCCACTTCGGTCGGGCGGTAATAGCGTGGATCGATGCGCAGCACGACCTTGTTTTGCTGGGTCCAAGTGGCCGTTTCGTTCACATCCGAGCCACTCCATTTGAGTGTCATGCCTAACGCAACTGCTGTCTTGTTGATGAATGCTCTGACGCTGTACTGAACGCCTGTTGCAATGACAAAGTCCTCGGGTGTTTCTTGCTGCAACATCATCCATTGCATACGCACATAGTCTTTAGCGTGACCCCAGTCGCGCAGTGCGTCAATATTGCCCATGTAGAGGCAATCCTCTAAGCCTTGATTGATATTGGCTAAGCCTCGCGTAATCTTGCGAGTGACAAAGGTCTCCCCGCGGCGTGGGCTCTCATGATTGAAGAGAATCCCATTGCAGGCATAAATGCCATACGCTTCACGGTAATTGATCGTAATCCAGTACGCATAGAGTTTTGCCACTGCATAGGGGCTGCGCGGATAAAAAGGTGTGGTCTCGCGTTGTGGTGTTTCTTGAACGAGACCATACAGCTCTGATGTGCTGGCTTGGTAAAAACGCGTTTTTTTCTCTAATCCCAAAATGCGGATCGCCTCTAAGATGCGCAGCGTACCCATACCATCAACATCTGCCGTGTACTCAGGGGACTCAAAACTGACAGCGACATGGCTTTGAGCGCCCAAGTTGTAGATCTCATCGGGCTGGGTTTCTTGAATAATTCGGGTCAAATTGCTGCTATCGCTTAAATCGCCGTAGTGCAATTTGAAACGCACCCCCCCCGCGTTATTCGCTATGTGTGGATCTTGATAAATGTGATCCACACGCTCGGTATTAAATGAACTTGCGCGGCGTTTAATGCCATGAACGATATAGCCTTTGTCCAGCAAAAATTCGGCTAAATAGGAGCCATCTTGGCCCGTCACGCCAGTAATGAGTGCAACTTTTGGGGTAGGGATTGTGTTTGCCATATCCTGTGATTATTGACCAGACCCAGATCAGTGATTCTTTTTTAAATCCTCAGGCGCAACGGGCAGCGTGATGGTTTTATTAAGCAGCTCAATCAGCACAAAGGCTCTGGCTTCCCCACTCGGCATTTGCGCAAGGCGTTGATAGAGGCCTTCAACCCCCGCGAAAGCGCCTTGCTTAATGACGACGGAATCGTTGGCTTCAAAGATAGCCACGGGCGCTTGACGGGTTTCGTGGTGCGTGGCTAGCTCTGCTATGAGCGCATCATCTACAACTGCTGGATTAGCGCCAAAACTAACGAGTCGCTGAACCCCAAGCGTTGACCGAATCGGTGCCCAGCTTTGTGTATTGAGCCCAGCATCTTTTGTGGCATGTTCTAGCTGAATGAATACATAGCGCGGAAAAAGAGGCTCAGTTGCGATGCGGAACTTTGCCCGCACGACTTTCTCTACATCCAATGTGGGCAAAAAACAGGTGTAGCCTTGACGCTCTAAATTCTCGCGCGCTTGCTGCTCCAAGCGCGGCTTGGTGTGAACGACGTGCCAGCGCTTCATAAAGTTGGTTTAGATTGAATTGTGCGCCCATAAATGTCTTCATAGCGCACGATGTCATCTTCACCCAGATAGTCGCCACATTGCACTTCAATCAACTCTACAGCCGATGAGCTCACGTTTTTTAAGCGATGCTTGGTTTGCTTAGGGATAAATACATGCTCGTAACGCTGATAGGTTTTGACTTCAGCGCCTAATGTGATTTGGGCTTCGCCCTTGATGATGACCCAGTGCTCTGCGCGGTGTTCATGTGTTTGTAAGCTGATGCTAGCGCCTGGTTTGACCATGATGCGTTTAACCTGATGGTTGCTGCCTAGATCTAAGCTATCGTACCAACCCCAAGGGCGCTGCACTTTGCGGTGATGCTTGGCAAGATCGGGCGAGCGCTCCGATAGCAAGGTCATGGCTTCTTTAACCTCTTGCGCGTTCGCTTTATGCGTAATCAAAAGAGCATCGTCTGTATCAACCACCACCAAATCATCCACGCCCACCAAAGCGACAGGTTTGTCCGAGTGAATGTGGTTGCGATTTGCATTGATCTGTACATGCAAATCTAGGCTGGATTCAGCACTGCTGCAAGCCTTATCCAACATGGCTTCTGATGCCGCAAGGCTAGCAGATAGCTCCGCTACCGCGCTCCACGACCCAAGATCGCTCCACTCGCCTTTGAAGGGCGTAACGGCCGCGCGAGACGTGCATTCAAAAACGGCGTAATCCACACTGATGTTTGGACTGGATTCAAACGTTGTCTTATCTAGACGCACAAAATCAGTTTCGTGTTTGGCTTGATTTGCAGCAAGCTTGGTCGCAGCAAAGACTTCAGGTGCATAGATTTGTAATTCAGTTAAAAAATCAGCTGCCCGCATCACAAACATACCGCTATTCCATGTGTGTGTGCCAGTAGCAAGCAGTGCCTTGGCGGCTTCTAAATCTGGTTTTTCTAAAAACTTATCGACATGTGATAAGTCCTGCAAGCCTTGCAGTGCTTGGCCTGCGGCAATATAACCATAGCCCGTCTCTGGCGCTGTGGGTGTGATTCCAAACGTAACCAAATAACCCGCCTCTGTTGCTGGCAGCGCCGTGCGGACGCAAGCGACAAACGTATCGGGCGAGGGCATGTAGTGATCAGATGGCATCACGACCAGCGTGCTATCTGCAAACAAATGCGCAACTGCCGCAATCGCTGGCGCAGTATTACGAGGACTAGGCTCTAGCACGATGTGGACTTTGCCGCTAAACACGCGGGCAGCTTGCTCGGCTGCCATAAAACGATGTGCTTCGTTGCAAACAATGGCAATTTCAGTGACATGCGGTAGGGCAATAGCGCGTAGCACAGTGTCTTCAAATAACGTGTGCGAGCCCACAAAACGGTGAAATTGTTTGGGATAACTGGTACGAGAGAGCGGCCAAAGCCTTGTGCCCGAGCCGCCACACAGGATGAGGGGCAATAGTGCATTTTTTAAAACGGGATTCATGTTTTGATTGTCGCCCAAGCTGCGCCTAATTTATCTTTTTCTGACAGTTGCGGTTGCATACCTCCCAACCGCTCCAGCTGCCAATCAACGGCAAGCACGGGGTCATTCCATGCGATGCAGCGTTCGTGCTCAGGGCTATAAAAATCGGTCGTTTTGTAGAGAAACTCTGCCGTTTCAGACAACGTGACAAAACCATGCGCAAAGCCTTTAGGAATCCATAACTGGCGTTTGTTTTCGGCCGTCAGCAGTACGCAAAATGATTGCCCTCGGGTTGGTGAGCCTTGCCGAATGTCAACGCTCACATCCCACACTTCGCCTTGCACGACGCGAACCAGTTTGCCTTGCGCATGCGGCGCTGCTTGGTAGTGCAAGCCGCGCAAAACGCCTTTGCTGGATTTACTATGGTTGTCTTGTACAAAGCGAATGACTGAATCGTATGAACTGAGCGAACCTAACGCATTGTCGAAAGTTTGCTGATTGAAGCTTTCAAAAACAAAGCCGCGATCATCGCCAAATATTTTGGGCTCTAAAACGAGCAAACCATCTATAGGTGTGACAGTCACTTGCATCAGATGCGCTTCTCACTTAGCAAACGTTGCAGATATTGACCGTATGCATTTTTGGACAAAGGCGCAGCAAGCCTAGCGAGTTGCTCAGCATTAATCCAACCCGAGCGCCAAGCAATTTCTTCTGGACAGGCAATTTTGAGACCTTGCCTGTGCTCTAGCGTGGCAATAAATTGACTTGCCTCCAAAAGACTATCGTGCGTTCCCGTATCCAGCCATGCATAGCCACGATACATGATTTGCACATTGAGCTGATCGCGTTTCAAATACGCATCGTTGACGGCGGTGATTTCCAATTCGCCACGCGCGGAGGGCTTGACCGCTTTGGCTATTTCTACGACTTGATTGTCATAAAAATATAGCCCAGTCACCGCAAAATTGCTTTTGGGCCGCGCAGGCTTTTCTTCAATGCTATTGGCTTTTCCAGCAGCATCAAATGCCACCACGCCATAACGCTCGGGGTCTTGCACGTGATAGGCAAATACGGTTGCGCCGCTGGGTTGACTATCCGCATCAGTTAACAGCTTGGCAAAGTCGTGACCATAAAAAATGTTATCACCTAAAACAAGGGCACATGGATGGTTACCAATAAACTTTTCGCCAATGATGAATGCCTGCGCAAGCCCATCTGGTGTGGGTTGCACGGCGTATTCCAAGTTCATGCCCCACGCAGAGCCATCGCCCAAGAGCTGTTGAAAACGAGGCGTGTCTTGCGGCGTGCTGATGATGAGCACATCCCGAATGCCGCCTAGCATCAGTACCGACAGCGGGTAGTAGATCATGGGCTTGTCGTACACGGGCAAGAGCTGTTTGCTGATGGCCAGTGTGGCAGGATGCAACCGCGTGCCCGAGCCGCCAGCGAGGATGATGCCTTTACGGCGCGTCGGAGTTGTGGTCATGGCTTGAGATGTTCCAAAAGTTGGTCGATGCCTTGTTGCCAAGGTGGTGGCGTAACTCTAGGGAGGTGGCCAAACGTAGCCGTGAGTTTAGAGCAATCGAGTCGCGAATTGTGCGGACGCTGTGCAACCGTAGGGAATGCCTCGGAAGCCACAGCCCGTATGGCTTGTTGGCTTACCTTAATGGGAAAGCCCATGGCGCGTGCCCTAGCGATGAGGTAGTTGGCGTAGCCGTGCCATGAGACCTCGCCTGTGGCTGTGGCGTGAAAGGTGCCAGAGGTGGTGGCATTGCTAATCACCTGCGCCGTCAAGTCTGCCAGCCAAGCCGCATCAGTTGGTGCGCCAATTTGGTCGTCAATGACCGAGAGGCTATCGCGCTCTACGGCTAGGCGCAGCATAGTTTTTGCAAAGTTGCAGCCCTCTTTTGCATATAGCCAGCTGGTGCGAAAAATCAAATGTTGGCAGCCACTGTTTTGGATGGATTGTTCACCAGCTAGCTTGCTTTTGCCATAAATGTTGAGCGGATGAGTTGGCGCATTCTCCGTCCAGGGCGCTGTGCCTGACCCATCAAATACATAGTCCGTGGAATAGTGGATCAGCCTGCAGCCCATAGCTAATGCGGCGTGCGCAAGTATGGCTGGCGCGGCTGCGTTGATGGCGTGGGCAAGTTCGTCGCCCTCAGATTCGGCCTTATCAACAGCGGTATACGCAGCAGCGTTGACAATGACATCTGGCTGGGTGGCTACGACTTTTGCGTAAAGGGAATCCGTTTGCAATTCTGTTTGCGAGAGATCACATTCGGTTCGTCCCCATGCAGTGACGATGCCCAGCGGCGCAAGACTACGTTGGAGTTCTCGCCCTAGCTGACCGTCTTTGCCCAGCAGAAGAATTTTCATCGGCTATTTTGAGTGATGATTCAAAAACCAATGCACAGTCTTGCGGATGCCTGTCTCAAACGTCTCGGCGGGTCTCCAACCCAACTCGCGTTCGATCTTGCTGGCATCAATGGCGTAGCGCCTGTCGTGACCAAGCCGATCGGTGACGTAGGTGATTTGTTCGGCATAAGATTTGCCATCCACACGTGGTTGCATCTCGTCTAGCAAGGCGCAGAGTATTTGCACCACTTCTAAGTTGGGCATTTCGTTCCAGCCGCCCACGTTGTAGACCTCGCCCAGGCGTCCAGCCTCTAAGACGCGGCGAATGGCACTGCAATGGTCGCGCACATAGAGCCAATCGCGCACTTGCTGACCGTCGCCATAAATGGGAAGAGGTTTGCCAGCTAAGGCGTTGTGGATGCACAGTGGAATAAGCTTTTCTGGGAAATGTAGCGGACCGTAGTTGTTGCTGCAATTGGTGGTGAGCACGGGCAGGCCATAGGTATGGTGATAAGCGCGAACGAGGTGATCGCTAGCCGCCTTGGATGCGCTGTACGGGCTATTGGGTTCGTAGCGATGGCTCTCGGTAAATGGCTTATCCATTGGTGAGAGCGAGCCATACACCTCATCGGTGGACACATGCAAAAAACGGAAAGCTGATTTTTCGGCATCAGGCAAGCCAGTCCAATACGCCCTGACCGATTCCAGCAAACGAAACGTGCCCACGATGTTGGTTTGAATGAAGTCCTCGGGGCCATGGATGGAGCGATCCACGTGCGATTCGGCGGCAAAGTTGATGATGGCTCGGGGTTGGTGGATTTTGAGCAACGAATCCACCAAAGCGCTATTGCCAATATCGCCTTGCACGAGCGCATGGTTCGGATTTCCATTTAAGGATGCCAGATTGGCGGGGTTTCCTGCGTAAGTGAGCGCATCTAAATTGATAACGGGCTCTGCCGCCGCGCCGCCGTGTTCGAACCAGTCGAGCACGAAATTGCTACCAATAAAACCTGCGCCGCCAGTTACCAAAATCATTCTTTTTCCTTAAAAGGGGCCGTATTCAACTTTGCCCTCGGATGTGTATTGTCGTAAATCTTGGCAAGATGCTGAAAATCTAGCCGCGTATAAACCTGCGTACTGGCAATCGAGCTGTGTCCAAGCAGCTCTTGCACCGCGCGTAAATCACCGCTGGATTGCAGCACATGGCTGGCAAAACTGTGTCGTAGCATGTGCGGATGGACGGGCGAGGTGAGCCCCGCTGCCAAACTTCGACTACGCAGCAAGCCCCAAACAGCGGCTCTTGTGAGCCGTTTGCCTTTAGAGCCCAAGAGCAGTGCGGCTTCTGAGCTACCTGCTTCGCAAAGCTCCATCCAATATGGCTTGTAGGCTAGCAGTGCATCGAAAGCTTTACTTCCCAGCGGAACCATGCGGCGCTTGCTGCCTTTGCCAAAAACATGGACTTCGCCTGCTTGTTCGTCAATCCAGCCACGACCCTCTTGCATTGCCTCGTCGCTGGCAGCAGCGTCTAGCCCGATAAGCTCGCTTACCCGCAAGCCGCAACCATAAAGAAGCTCCACGATGAGTGAATCACGAGCGGACAAAGGAGTGACTTCGGGCGGCTGGTACTGCGCCAGCGCCATAGCCGCATCCACTCCCAGCGCTTTGGGCAGTGGCTTAGCGGCTTTGGGCGGCTTTACA
This sequence comes from Comamonadaceae bacterium, assembly GCA_025352965.1. Classification (GTDB taxonomy): domain Bacteria; phylum Pseudomonadota; class Gammaproteobacteria; order Burkholderiales; family Burkholderiaceae_C; genus JASGCK01. Next base: position 5,630 of record JANXRP010000200.1, on the reverse strand, counting down.
TTCAAGCATGGGTTATGCGTGATCTCGCCATTATTAATCAGCCATTTGTAAAACCCGCGCCAACTTGATAGCTGCAAAGCCAATGTTTTAGAGCCCAACTCTTTGCCTTTTCCTCCGCTACTGTGGCGGCTTGCGACCCAGCGACGAATGTGCAGGTTTTGTACGTCCGTTAAAGCTATATTTTGTTCGTCGCAAAGGGCTTGTAGCCGCGTGAGTTCGTGTGCGTAGAGATCAACCGTTTTGCCAGCTAGGCGTTTGCCCACGCGGACGTGCTGCAAATAGCGCGTGATGAGACTAGAGGGATCAGGCGGATTAGGCGACAAGAGCTGCATGGGCAAGCTCACCAAGGCGGGTTAAAAACTCCGTGCCCATCGCGGCTGTGAAGCGATTCGGGTCATCGGATGCCAAAACAAGCAGTCCCACACCGGGCAGCGGAATAACAGCGAGCGAGTTGGCGTTGGCGACATTGTGCAAGGCCGCGGCAACATTGGCGTTTTGAAAAAACGCTTCCGTAGCTAAACCGCAAGTGGGTGCTGCCATGCTGGAGGCCACATTCCGTGCGGCTTCGGAGCTATCCACGGCGGCTTGCGGCACATCAAAAATAGTCTCTAAGCTTGTGCACAGTTGTTCTGTTGCGGCTTTTTTGTCGCTGCTACCTGCATGTGCTAAAAGCCCAACCATCCACTGGTGTAGCTTGTTGGCAAGCGATACATTTTCCTTGCCAAGGCGCAACAAGTTGCCATGTTTGAGCTCTAGCGCTTTAAAGCGTTCGCGCTGCAACTCCATTTGCCGATCGGCCAAACTGATGGCACGTCCGCTGTGCGGGTGTGTGAGTTGAACGCTGGCCAGCAACTCGGCGTGGCGCATAAAAAAATCAGGTGTCGCCAGCAAGTAGTCAGCGATATCGTCTTCGGTAATAGGTGATGCGGCGGTGGTCATAACTCAATCGTACCTTGATAAACCGTTGTCGCTGGCCCTGTCATCCTCACGGAGGCATTTGGCGTGGAAGCATCCCACGAAATCGTAAGCTCGCCGCCGTGCGTCTGCACCAGCACTGTGCTGCCCAAAAGCCCTAGCTGTATGCCCGCCACGACTGCCGCGCAAGCGCCCGTGCCGCAGGCCAGTGTTTCGCCAGCGCCGCGTTCATAGACGCGTAATTTGATTTCAGCGCGATTCACGATTTGCATAAAACCGACATTTACACCTTGTGGAAATGCGTTGTTCGCTTGAATCATCGGCCCGCGAGTCAATACTGGCGTGGCTTCCACGCTATTGACCAAGCACACCGCATGCGGGTTGCCCATGGAGACAACATAGTCCCAGTCAAGCTTCATCTTGGCTAAAGGCGCAACATACGGAATCTGTGGAGCAGCAAAAATCGGCGCACCCATATCCACCGTCACTTGTCCATCTGCGTTTTCAGTGAGCGTGAGCACACGGTTTTGTGTACGGACTTTGATGGTTGTTTTATCCGTCAAGCCAAGGCCGCGCACAAAGCGCACAAAGCAGCGCGCGCCATTGCCACAGTGCTCAACCTCGCCGCCGTCGTTGTTGTGGATGACGTAATCAAAATCGACATCGGGTGTGCTGGCCGAGCGCACCGACAAAATTTGATCGGCACCCACGCCGAAATGCCGATCGCCTAGGCGCTTGTAATCTGCTGCCGTTAGATTTAAAAGCGCACGCGTTTCGTCCAGCACCACAAAATCGTTGCCCGTACCTTGCATTTTGGTGAAATTGATTTTCATGCGATGGATTATCCCCGCGCTCTAACCGTAGCGGCTTCGCGCCAACGCCGCACCTGCACCCAGCGCCGCCAGCTTGGCCATTGCGACTTCGCGGCGCATGGGTGCTAAACCGCAGTTGGTGCACGGGAACAATTTGTCCTTGGCGACAAACTGCAAGGCTTTGCCAATGGTGTCGGCCACTTGCTCGGGCGTTTCAATCGTGTCGCTCGCGACATCAATCACGCCGACCATTACGTCTTTGCCAGCCAAGAGTTTCATCAACTCAGGCGGCACGTGCGAGTGATAGCACTCTAGGCTCACTTGGTCGATCGAGCTTTTGGCGAGTGCTGGAAACACCTGCTCGTACTGCCGCCATTGGTCACCGAGTGTCTCTTTCCAATCGTCGTTCGCCTTGATGCCGTAGCCATAGCAAATGTGAACCGCTGTTGTGCAAGTCAGGCCTTCCGTGGCTCGCTCTAGCGCCTCGACTCCCCATGTGGCAGCGTCTGCCATAAACACATTGAAAGCAGGTTCGTCAAACTGGATGATGTCTACACCATCCGCTTGCAAGCCCCGTGCTTCTTGGTTTAGCAGGTCAGCAAAGGCAAATGCCATCGCTTTTTTGTCACCATAAAACTTATCTGCCACCGTGTCGATGATGGTCATAGGGCCTGGCAGCGTGAACTTGATTTTGTGTGTAGTGTGGGCGCGCAAAAACTGTGCTTCCGTTTCGTGGACGCGGCCTTTGAGTTTGAGCGCTGCCACCACCTGCGGTACTTGCGCGTCGTAGCGGTTGTTGCGAATGCCCATGGTGACTTTGTGCTCGAAGTCGATGCCGTCCACTTGCTCTAAAAACCCGTGCACAAAATGCTGACGCGATTGCTCACCATCGCCAATCACATCAAGACCTGCGTCTTCTTGCGCTTTGATCCACAGCAAAGTTGCGTCCAGCTTAGCCTGCGCCAACTCGTCGCCTTGCGCCATCCACTTAGGCCACAGCTTATTGGTCTCTGATAACCATGCTGGTTTGGGGAGGGAGCCAGCGATGGTGGCGGCGAAGAGTTTGTTAGTAGTCATAAGATTATTTATTGCTTGCGTGCTTGGCTTTTTCACACGCCATCAAAATCCGCTCAGGCGTCGCAGGCGCATCCATCGACACGAGGTTCTGCTTACTTTCCGATGATGCACCCGCTGCCACCACCGCGTCCCGCAGCGAGAAATACGCCGACAGAGCCAGCATCAGAGGCGGCTCGCCCACGGCTTTGCTTCTAAACGGCGTGGGCTTGACGTTTTGGCAATCGAAGAAGCTGATCTTGAAGTGCTCGGGGATATCAGATGCCACTGGAATTTTGTAAGTGCTAGGGCCGTGCGTGAGCAATTTCCCATAGTTCTTCGTGCCTTTCTTCATGTCCCAAATGCATTCTTCCATGGTCAGCCAACCCATGCCTTGCACGTAAGCACCTTCAATTTGCCCTTTGTCAATGGCGGGATTAATGGATTGCCCCACGTCGTGCACGATGTCAACTTTTTTAAGCCACCACTCGCCCGTTCGCGTATCGATTTCGGTTTCGGTCACCGCTGCGCCGTAGCAAAAATAATAGAAGGCTTTGCCTTGCAGCGTCATAAAGTCGTACTTGATATCGGGCGTCATGTAGTAACCCGTTTGCCCCAATTGAACGCGATTCAGCCACGCTTGCTTGATTAAATCTGTCCACGGCAAATTGCGCCCCGCATCTAACGCATCCAATCGCTCGCGTAGCTGGCGCGTCGCATCCATAATCGCCGCGCCATTGATGTCCGCACCGCTGGAAGCCGCTGTGGCACTGGCGTTGGGGACTTTTTGCGTGTCCGTTGCCGTTACGCGAACGCGGTCTACCGTGATACCCAGACCGTCGGCTGCCACCTGCGCCATTTTGGTGTTGAGTCCCTGCCCCATCTCCGTACCGCCATGGTTCACACTGACGGATCCGTCTTGGTAAATGTTGACGAGCGCCGCACCTTGGTTCAGCATGGTTGCGGTAAAGCTGATGCCAAATTTGAGTGGCACGAGCGATAGGCCGCGCTTTTTGTATTTGTTGCTGGCATTGAACGCTTGCGTCTCGGCACGACGTGCGCGATAGTTGGATTCAAGCTCCAACTGGTCAATCACTTTGTCGCCAATCCAGTCTTCAATCTCTTGGTTGTATTGTGTCGTAAGCGTGTCAGGATTACCTGACCTAGCGGGGTCTTGATACAGATTGATTTTGCGCACGTCCAGCGGATCTAAGCCCAGCTTATTAGCGATTTGCTCAATCACGGTCTCAATGCCAAACATGCCTTGCGGTCCACCAAAACCACGGAACGCCGTCGCGGTTTGCATGTTTGTTTTACAGCGATGGCTAATGATGGAGAGATTCGGCAAGTAGTAACAGTTGTCGATGTGCAAGAGCGCACGGTCGTTGACAGGACCAGAAAAATCGGTGCTGTAACCGCAGCGCGAGGCCAGCACAAAATCGATACCGAGGATGCGTCCCTTGTCATCAAAACCGCATTCATAGTCGAGCCTGAAATCGTGGCGCTTGCCCGTAATCGTCATGTCGTCATCGCGGTTGGCACGCAGCTTGATGGGGCGTTTGAGCAAATGCGCCGCTAGCGCAGCGGACTGGCTAAAGATCGACGCTTGTCCTTCTTTGCCACCAAACGCACCGCCCATGCGGCGGCAAATCACTTCGACGTCGTTGGTGGTGAGGTTGAGCGCAGACGCGGCCTCGCGCTGGTTGCCGTCGGGATGCTGCGTCGAGACGTAGAGCGTCAGCTGATCGTCTTCGCGCGGTACGGCGTAGGTCACCATGCCTTCCAAATAAAACTGCTCTTGTTGACCGCATTCGGTACGACCCGATAGCTTGTGGGGCGCATTAGCCATAGCTTTGGCGGGTTCTCCGCGCGTGATTCCTTTGGCTGGCATGATGAAGTTCTTAGCCGCCATCGCCTCGTCAATCGTCAAAATAGCGGGTAGTTCTTTGACCGACACCACGGCGGCTTTAGCGGCTTCGCGTGCATAGAGCATGTCGCGTGCCACAACCAGTGCGATGGGCTGACCCACGTATTCCACCTTGCCTGCGGCTAGGAATGGGTCGTCGTGAATGATGGGGCCACAGTTGTTTTCGCCTGGGATATCGGCTGCGGTAAACACCGCCACCACACCATGCATGGCAAGAATGGCGGCGCGGTCTATGCCCTCACCGATGAGCTCGCCGTGCGCGGTGGGTGATAGCACCAAAGCCCCATACAGCGTGCCTTGCAGCTCAGGGATGTCGTCGGTGTAAACGGCTTTGCCTGTGACGTGCAGATGCGCGGATTCGTGCGGTAGCTCGCGGCCTTGCTCGCCTGTTGGCGCAGGTTTGTGACTTGCTGAGCCAACGCTGATGAGTGTGTCAATGGTTTTCATGCGGTCACTCCTTCGCTGGTTGATTCTTCAAGGAATTGCATCACTAAATTTCTAGCCACTAGCGATCGGTAAGCCCACGTTGCCCTGAGCCCATCGCGCGCAGTGAAGCTGGCTGCAATGGCATCGTCAATCGCATCTGCTGTGACTTGATTGGCAAACTTGCCTTCAATTGCTGCTTCAATTTTGGTAGCGCGCATGGGGTAGGGCGACAGACCGTTGTAGGCAATCTTTACATTGACAAACTTGTCCCCTTTGACTTCAAACGACATCGCGCAGCACGTGGCCGAGATGTCTTGGTCAAAGCGCTTGCTGACTTTGTGTGCTCTGAAAAAAGATAGATTTACCTGTGGCTCAGCGCCAGCTGTGGCTTTGCGCAGTACCACCGATTCAATAAACTCACCGCTTTGCAGCACGCTCGCTTTCATTCCCGTATAGAAGGCATTGATGGATACTTTGCGCGTCTTATCCCCTTTGCG
>JANXRP010000180.1 GCA_025352965.1 Comamonadaceae bacterium | reverse complement strand
CCATAGCCTGAGCCTTCTACGTCAAACTTCACGCCAGCATCCCCCTTACGCCCCATCGCGCCCACCATGAGTGGCTGCTGGAACTGGTGATCGCTGGCTCGCATCTCGCCCGTTTGTCCTGCAAAGCTAACTTTTGATTTTTCTAGTGCGCGTGCCAGCGCCAGCGCATCGCTGCTGCCCGCGCTGTCAATCGCCCCGGCCAACGCTTCCACCATCAACTGCATCCGCATATGAACGTAGTCGTCTGCAGGTTTGGGGAAGCGCGCTCTAAAGCTTTGCATAAAGCGCTCGCTGGCATTTGGATTTTTGGGGTTGTTGTAGTTCGGCAACCAATCCGCCACGGCAATCAGTTTGCCGACGCCCGCTTCGCCAATGGCGGCGGGTGCGCCTAGTGCATTGCCGTAAAAGGTATAGAACTTACCCGCATAGCCGACGTCTTTAGCAGCTTTGACGAGTAACGTGAGATCGTTCCCCCAATTCCCCGTCATCACCGCTTGCGCGCCACTGGCTTTGATTTTTGCAGCGTAAGGCGCAAAGTCTTTCACGCGGCCAATGGGGTGCAACTCGTCGCCCACCACTTGCACGTCGGGTCGCTGCAAAGCCAATTGGCGCTTGGCCTCGCGCAGTACCGATTGGCCAAAGCTGTAGTCTTGCCCGATCAAATAAACGGACTTCAAAGCCGCATCGTGCTTGAGCACATCGACGAGCGCCGCCATGCGCATATCGGAGCTGGCATCAAACCTAAAGTGCCAAAAGCTGCATCGCTCGTTGGTGAGCGCTGGATCGACGGCAGAATAATTTAAAAACACCACCCGCTTGTCTGGCTCGCGCTCGTTATGCTTATTAATCGCATCGATCAGCGTGAGCGCGTTCGCAGACGAGTTGCCTTGCAGCACAATGCGTGCGCCGTCGTCGATGGCGCTTTTGAGCGATGTGAGCACTTCTTCGTTTTGCCCTTTGCTGTCGTACTGTTTGAGTGCCAGCTTTTGCATGCCAAGCTTGGTTTTGACGCCGCCGCGAGCATTGACGCGCTCCACCGCCCACGCCAAATTGCGATACACCGCATCGCCTGTATTAGCGAACGGGCCACTTATGCCTTCAATCATGGCGAGTTGAATCGGTGGGGTCACTTGCGCCACCACGCTGGTGATGGTCAGCGCAAAACAAAAACAAATCATTTGAAAAAACACGCGCATGCACAAACCTTTAAGAGAGAAAAGAAGGGGCGAAGTGTAGTGAGCGAAACCACTTTCATGTATGCAATCCTCGGGAAAACCCGCACGTGAGACAATCGGATATGACTTTTACAGAATTAAACCTAGCCCCAGCGCTGCTGCGCGCGATCACTGAGGAGGGTTACGACACTCCTACGCCCATTCAAGCCCAAGCCATTCCCCTCGTGATGCAGGGGCACGACCTGCTGGCAGGCGCCCAAACGGGCACAGGCAAAACGGCGGCGTTTACGCTGCCCATGTTGCACCGCTTAGCTATGTCAGCCTCTGCTAAAAACAAATTTGGCGGTATCGGTACACGTGTGCTGGTGCTGACACCCACACGCGAGCTAGCGGCGCAAGTGGAAGAGTCCGTGCGCACTTACGGCAAACATTTGCAGCTCACGTCAACCGTCATTTTTGGCGGCGTAGGCATGAATCCGCAAATCAGCGCACTGCGCCGAGGCGTCGATATCGTCGTTGCCACGCCAGGCCGTCTGTTAGATCTAAACGAGCAAGGCAAACTAGATTTGTCCACCGTACAAATGCTGATTTTGGACGAAGCCGATCGTATGCTGGACATGGGCTTTTTGCCCGATATCCGCCGCGTGCTCTCGCTGGTGCCTAAGCAAAAACAAACGCTTTTGTTCTCGGCTACGTTTAGCGACGAAATTCGCAAGTTGGCACAAGGGCTCTTGAACAACCCCAAGTCGATTCAAGTCACGCCTAGCAACACCACGGTGCAGCGCATCACGCAGTCGCACCATTTGGTGGGGCGCGGTAAGAAGAAGGCGCTCCTTGTACACATCATCCAAAAACACAACTGGAGCCAAGTGCTGGTGTTTACGCGCACCAAATTTGGCGCGAACTCAGTCGCTGAGCACTTAACCAAGCACGGTATCGAAGCGCTGGCGCTGCACGGCAACAAAAGTCAAGCCGCCAGAACGCAAGCGCTGCAAGGCTTTAAGGCAGGCACGATTCGCGCCTTGGTTGCCACCGACATTGCCGCACGCGGCATCGACATCGACGATTTGCCGCATGTGGTGAACTACGAAATCCCGAACGTATCCGAGGACTACGTGCACCGCATTGGCCGTACAGGACGCGCAGGACGCCCGGGCGAAGCGGTCAGCCTTGTCAGCCTTGACGAAGAAGGATTCTTCGAATCAATCGAGCACTTCACTAAGCAAAAAATTGAGCGCCTGCCCATGCCTGACTTCGCACCCGAACCAGGCGAGCGCGGTGAGCCTATCGCAATGGGTCGCCAAACCATTTGGGGTGGTGCAGGTAAGCCGCCAAGCCGCGAAGTGATGCAAGCCGCAGCCAAAGCGGCGATGACGGAGATGCGACAACGCCTGAACGATCGTCCACCGCGTGGTCGTCCTGGCGGTCATGGTGGTGGCGCTCGTCGCCCATCCTCGGGAAAACCCCAGTCACCGCAACCACGGAATTACCGTTAAATTCATTGTCCGCATTGGACACCTTTGTCCTTTTCACCTAACTTTTGGAGTTTCTCCCATGAAAAAAATCTTATCTTTGCTCGCTTTCGGTCTGGCTTTGTCTTTTGGTGCAGCGCACGCGGCTGATGACGCTAAAAACCCACAGCAAAACAAAATGGCCACTTGCAATGCTGACACCAAAGCAAAAACACTCAAAGGCGACGAACGTAAAGCCTTCATGAAAGAGTGCTTGAGCGCCAAAGCAGAACCTGCTAAGCCAGCGAACCGCATGGCGGCTTGCAATGCTGACACCAAGGCAAAAACACTCAAAGGCGACGAGCGCAAAGCCTTCATGAAAGAGTGCTTGAGCAACAAGTAATCAGCAAAGTTTTTGCATAAAAAACGCCACTTTTGAGTGGCGTTTTTTTTATGGCTAAAGCACCTCTTCTAATCTGGCTTAATCCCCGCCTTCTTCACAATCGCAGCATATTTGTTTAACTCCAATTGAAAAAATGCGCTACTGGCTTCAGGTGATTGAATGCGGATCGTATTGCCTTGCCGCGCCATCGCAGCCTTGACTTCCTCAGTCGCAAATGCCGTAGCAACTGCGCCATGAATACGGCGCACATGCTCCGCACTCATTTTGGCGGGCCCCACCGCCGCAAACCAACCTTCAACCAAGTACTTGGGAAAGCCTTGCTCGAGTGCCGTTGGGATATCGGGGTGACTGGACGCACGCTGTGGGCTAGCAATACAAATAGCACGCAAGTTACCTGATTTGATTTGCCCTGCAACTGCTGGTAGCGCACCCACACCAAAATCAACTTGTCCGCCAATGATGTCGGCCATCATGGGGCCAAAACCGCGATACGGGATATGCGTGGCGAACGTACCAGTCGCGTCCTTCATCAACTCCGCCGCGAGATGCAAAATCGTTCCGTTGCCGCTAGAAGCGTAGTTGTATTTGCCAGGATTGGCTCTGAGCAATGCGACAAACTCCTGCATATTCTTTGCAGGAAATTTGGCATTGACCACGAGCACCATCGGCGTACTACCGATGACGGCAATCGGCGTGATATCTTTAATGGGATCAAACGGTAGCGACTTTAAAACCGACGGATAAATCACATGGTTATTCGACACCACACTGAGCGTGAGTCCATCGGGTGCCGACTTCGTCAATGCGTTAGTGCCCACCACCCCACCTGCACCAGGTTGGTTCTCAATCACGATAGAAGTACCCAGCGCCTTACCAAGCGCGTTGCTAGCCGCTCGCGTAATGCCATCGACACCAGAGCCTGCGCCCACGGGGAGAATAAATTTAATCGGCTTGTCGCTTGCAGTCTGTGCTGCAAGCCTTACGGGAATTGGGCTAGCGGCCATTGCCCCAGCCACAACGATCACTTCGCGGCGCGAAAGATGCCTCATTGATTTCACAACACGCCTCTTTTCATTTGATCGCGCTCAATCGACTCAAACAGCGCTTTAAAGTTACCCTCACCAAATCCATCATCGCCTTTGCGCTGGATGAACTCAAAGAACACGGGCCCCAGCATGGTTTGTGAAAAGATTTGCAGTAAAAGTTTAGGCTTGCCGCCTTCAGTCGCACCGTCCATCAAAATGCCCCGGGCTTGCAGCTCACCCACAGCCTCGCCATGCCCTGCAAGCCTTGTAGATAGGGCTTCATAGTAGTAGTCGTTGGGTCCCGTCATCAGCGGCACGCCCGCCATTTGCAAGCTATCGACCGTCGCGCAAATGTCGTCTGTGAGCAGCGCAATGTGCTGAATGCCCTCGCCGTTGAACTGCATCAGATACTCTTCGATTTGCCCCGCGCCTTTGCTAGATTCTTCGTTTAGCGGAATCCGAATCATGCCGTCAGGCGCAGTCAGCGCCTTCGATGTCAGCCCTGTTTTTTCACCTTGAATGTCGAAGTAGCGAATCTCTTTGAAGTTGAACAGATGTTCGTAAAAATGAGCCCAATGTGCCATACGGCCTCGGTACACGTTATGCGTCAGGTGATCAATCAGCAAGAGCCCATGCCCACGCGGATGTTTGTCCGCATCGGTATTGACGTTCGGTAGCCATTCAAAGTCAATGTCGTAAATCGATTTGCCGTCTTCAAAGCGATCAATCAAATACAGAGGCGCACCACCAATGCCTTTAATAGCAGGAAGACGAAGCTCCATCGGCCCCGTGGGGATTTCAATCGGCTGCGCCCCCAGCTCTAGCGCCCGTGCGTAGGCTTTGTGCGAGTCCTTGACGCGAAACGCCATGCCACAAGGCGCTGCACCATGCTCGGCAGAAAAATAGGCGGCTTGGCTTTTAGGCTCTTGGTTCACGATGAAATTGATCTGCCCTTGGCGGTACAAAAACACATTTTTAGATTTGTGTTTGGCAACTTTGCTAAAGCCAAGCTTTTCAAATACCGCGCCCAAATCAAAGTTGTCAGGTGATGAAAACTCAACAAATTCGAAACCACACAAACCCATAGGGTTGCTAGTTAAATCACTCATTTTTAATCCCTGCCTCTTTAATCAAAGCGCCCCACATTTGCTGCTCCGACGCGATATATTTAGCGGATTGCTCTTGGGAGGCCGACATCGGTGCACTGCCATCGTCGGCCAACTTGGCAATGAAAGCAGGATTTTTGAGTGCGCTTTCAATCACTGCATGAAGGCTCTTAACCATCGCAGGCGGCAAACCAGCTGGCGCGGCAACGGCCTTCCAATCAACGGCTTCAAAATCCTTGTAACCGCTCTCCGCTACCGTTGGAATGACGGGCAATATCGACAAACGCTTGATTGAAGTCACCGCCAAAGCCTTTAGCCGTGCGGGTTGCAAGGGCGTGGCTTGCAGCATCCCCAAAACCGCTTGTGGGGTTGCGAGCATGTAGTCCGTCTGCCCGCCAAGCAAATCTGTAATAGCGGGAGCTGCACCTTTGTACGGCACGTTGAGCGCTTTAAAGCCCGCACGCTTGGCAAGCAGTTCGCCTGCCAAATGCCCCACCGTTCCCGTGCCCGCCAGCGCTTGACGCAAGCTATTCGGCTTGGCTTTGCCAGCTGCAACCATGTCCGTGAGCGTGCGCCATGGCGAATCGGCCTTCACCACAATCACCATGGGCTGCTCAGCCACCAAAGCAATAGGGGTAAAGTCTTTTGCCGCATCAAAAGGCATTTTGGATAACAGCCCAGGATTAATGGCTAAGTTAGCCGTCTGCCCCATCCCGAGGGTGTAGCCATCGGGTTTAGATTTAGCAACCAGTTCCATCCCAATATTGCCCCCGCCACCCGCTTTGTTATCGACCACAAATTGCCACTTAGGGTTGTCAAAGCTAATGCGCTCCACCAAACGCCGCGTCACGGTATCCGTACCGCCGCCTGGCGTGTAAGGCACGATGATTTTGATGGGCTTGTCGGGGTAAGCGTTGTTCGTTTGTGCCATGCTCTGCAAGCCATACCAGCTCTGCCCTGCCAGCAAGACAAGCCCACAGGCCAATCTAGATGTGGCTTGCAAGCTAGGTATATGTTTCATTCTAGATTCCTCACTTTTTTATCCGCTGTCAGCGCATCAATCTGTGCGCTGGAGTAACCCACTTCACGCAACAACTCATCGGTGTGCTCACCCAGCCGTGGGGGATTACGTCGAACGCCAAGATGCAAGCCATCCATCTTGAACGGAAAGAGGATGGTGTCCACTGATTCGCCCGCGCGCTCACCATCTGGCAGCGTTATTTTTTCCATACCACCCGATGCCATGATGTGCGGATCGTCAATTAGCTCGTGCGGCGCTTTAATCGGCGCAAACGGCAGACCTTTGGCTTCGAACAAATCACTCAAATACGCGGCGGAGTAACCCTTTAAACGCTCACGCAGTTTAGGAATCATCCAATCCCGCGCATTCACGCGGTCGTTATTGGTCATCAATCGCTTATCGTCAAACAAATCTTGCAAATGCAGCGCTTCGCAAAAAATCTTCCACTGCGTCTCGGACACCGCTGACAAGAAAATTTGCTCGCCATCTTTTACCGTGAACACGTCATACACCGCCCAAGCCGAAATGCGCTCAGGCATAGGTGCAGCAGGCTGTCCCGTCACTTGGTATTGCATCATGTGCTGCGCGACCAGCAAGATATTGTTTTCAAACAGCGCTGATTGCACTTGCTGTCCTTTGCCTGTTTTTTGCCGCTGCATCAGTGCTGCCATGCAAGCCACCGCGCCAAAGATGCCACCCATCATGTCATTGACCGATGTGCCCGCACGCACGGGGTCGCCGCGCCTGCCCGTCATATACGCCAAGCCCCCCATCATTTGCACCACCTCGTCTAGCGCCGTGCGATGGTCGTAGGGACCTGGCAAAAAACCACGGTGATCGACGTAGATGAGTTCGGGCAACGTCGGATCACGAAGTTTTTTAAGTGTCTCGTAATCTAATCCCTGCGCCTTCATGGTTTCTGATTTGAAATTGTGCGAGACCACATCAGCACTCGCAATCAATTTCAGCACGGCTTGCATGCCCTCGGGTGTTTTCAGATCTACCGCAAAACTGCGTTTGTTACGGTTGTAGAGCGGGAAAAATCCTGCGCCAGAGCCCAGTAACCTGCGCGTGTTGTCGCCCTTGAGCGGTTCGATCTTAATCACGTCCGCGCCAAGATCAGCCAAGAGCATCCCGCAGGTAGGGCCCATCACCATGTGGGTGAATTCGATAACGCGGATACCTGCCAAAGGAAGATTGTTTTGCTGGAGATTACTTTGCATACGTAAATCCTTTGGTCAGCCCTGCTGGAGCAAGCATGCCGTACACCGCTTCACCAGGAAGCCCGTCTATCATGGGCTGGCGAGCCGCTATTAGTTTTTCTAAATCAATGCCCGTTCTCACGCCCATGGCTTCAAACATGAAGGCGAGGTCTTCGGTCACCACATTACCCGATGCGCCCGGGGCATGGGGACAGCCGCCAAGGCCTGCCATCGAGGTATCGAAGCCGCGAATACCCACGTCGTAGGCTGCCAAGCAATTGGCAATACCAAGGCCGCGCGTGTTGTGCATGTGCGCCGCGCCAAGACGCTCAATGCCCACTGCGGCAATCGCACGCGTAAAGAGCCTTTTCACCTGTGCGGGATTGGCCATGCCCGTCGTATCGGCCATACCCGACACATTGGCGCCTGCCGCGATGCACTGCTCGACCATCCAGATCACGTCGTCCTCGGGCACTACGCCTTGCAGCGTGCAACCAAAGGCGACCGATACGCCTGCTTCGATTTCTACATGCGGCGCGACAGCATTTTTGTATTCCACGATACGGCGGACTTCCTCAAGCATCTGCTCCCGCGTCTTGCGTACATTGGCGAGGCTATGCGCCACGCTGGCCGAAGTTGGAATGGTGAGTTTGTGCGTGCCCGCCGCAATGGCAGCCTGCGCACCTTTGAGATTGGGTACGAGCGAGATGACGCTGAGGCCTGGCTTGGCAATGGCGTACTTCACCACTTCAGCCGCATCGGCTAGCTGGGGCATCAAATGCGCAGGGACAAAAGATGTGACTTCGATCTCGCGCACGCCTGCTTCCACTAACGCGTCGATCCATTTGAATTTGCTAGCTGTCGGCATCACGCTGGCGATGGACTGCAAACCGTCGCGCATGCCGACTTCAGAAATTAAAACGTCAATCGGTTTATCAAATGTTGAACTTTGTGATTTCATAAGATAGAATATGATTTTTATAGATAGAATTAATCATAGCATAAACAGGTATGCCAAAAAAATCGACCACACCTTCGCTTGCCGAGCAAACGCCCGCTACGGGCGGCGTTGCGGCAGTTGATAAAGCGCTGTCGCTTTTAACGGTTTTTAGGCAAGGTGAAACGGCACTCACGCTATCGGACTTAGCAGAACGCACGGCGATGCACAAAAGTACTTGCCTACGCCTCTTAGCCTCGCTCCAGCACAGCAACTTCATCCAGCGCACTCAAGGCGGCAACTACGCACTCGGGCGCGAAGTTTCACGCCTGCAAGGCATTTACATGGCAGGTTTTGCACTAGGTGATGTCGTCTATCCTATCTTGCAAGATTTAGTCAACAAGACCAAGGAGAGCGCTGCGTACAGCGTGATTCAGGGTGCGGGGCAGAGCGCACAACGCCTATGCCTGTACCGCGTGCACTCAGAGCAAATGCTACGTGACCATATTCGGGAAGGTGACCTGCTACCGCTTTCTCGTGGTGCAGGTGGGCGAGTGCTATTGGCGTTTAGCGATCTAAATAAGTTGGCCTACAAACCCGCTAGCAAAGAGGCTCAGCAATTAGCGCAAGTGCGGCTCAATGGCTACTTTGCAGCGGTGGGCGACCGCTCGCCCGATCTGGCAGGTATTGCCGCCCCCGTATTCAAAAACAATGGTGCGTTGGCAGCATCGCTCACGCTCACCATGCCCAGTAGCCGCTATAACGAGAAACATATTGCTGCTGTAGTCGCTGCGGCTGGTGCACTTTCACAACAAATTCTTTAAAAGTTGACAATCATGTTGCGGTGCAGCAAATTAAAGTAGCACAATAGCGCCTTCTCGAACAAATCCATCCCAACTGGTTATTTCTCGTGCGAACATCTAAATCTTCTATTGCCGCCCTCACGCTGGGTGCTATTGGCGTCGTCTACGGCGATATCGGCACCTCGGTGCTCTATGCGCTGAAGGAGGTATTTGGCAGCGGTCACGTCGCCTTTACGCCAGATAACGTTTATGGCATTTTGTCGATTTTCTTTTGGACCTTAACTACCATCGTCTCAGTCAAATACGTGATGCTAGTGCTGCGTGCCGACAACCATGGCGAAGGCGGCACAGTAGCGCTTTTGGCGCTTGCTATTAACGCTGTTAAAGACAAGCCAGAGCTACGCCGCATCTTGCTTGTTATTGGTATGTTTGGCGCCGCCTTGTTCTATGGCGATGGCGTTATCACGCCCGCTATTTCGGTGCTGTCAGCCGTTGAGGGTTTAGAAGTGATCTCGCCTAAATTCACGCAGTTTGTGGTGCCGCTCACACTCGTCATTTTGCTAGCTTTATTTTGGGTACAAAAAAGAGGAACTGGCGGGCTTGGGAAGCTGTTTGGTCCCATCACGGTCATTTGGTTTATCGCGATTGGCGCGTTTGGTGTGATTCAAATCGCCAGTAACCCTGATGTTTTAAAGGCCATCAATCCGTACTATGCCGTCACCTTTATGTTCGGCAATATTCAAACAAGCTTTTTGTTACTGGGCGCGGTTGTTTTGTGCGTAACGGGAGCTGAGGCGCTTTATGCAGACATGGGGCACTTTGGACGCAAACCTATTCGCCTCGCTTGGTTTTGGATGGTCATGCCTGCACTGACGCTCAACTATTTTGGACAGGGCGCACTGCTACTGGCCAAGCCTGAAACCGTTAAAAATCCGTTTTATCTGATGCTTCCAGAGTTTGCCATCTTGCCCATGGTGATTCTGGCAACTATGGCAACCGTCATTGCCTCACAAGCCTTGATTTCAGGTGCTTTCAGCGCAACCAAGGGCATCATGCAGTTGGGCTATTTGCCACGTCTGCGTGTGCTACATACAAGCATAAAAGAAACGGGGCAAATTTATATTCCTTTTGTGAATTGGGCACTCTTTGTCGCGATTGTTTTGTCAGTCATCATGTTTAAGTCTTCTAGTGCCTTGGCAACAGCGTACGGTATTGCGGTCTGCGGCAACATGCTGATTACGACTCTATTAACCTTCTTTGTCATTCGCTACCACTGGCACTACCCACTGGCTTTGTGTATCGCATCAACCGCTTGGTTCTTTGCCGTTGATCTCGCATTTTTAGCATCCAATCTCATCAAATTTATGGAGGGCGGCTGGTTCCCCATTTTGATTGCAGGCGCCATTTTTACGCTGATGGTGACATGGCATCGAGGCACGGAATTGGTAACCGAAGTACAAAAAGCCGATTCTTTTAGCCTTAAAGACTTCCTGCAAGCCGTGTTCGTTAGCCCCCCCACTCGGGTAGAAGGAACGGCTGTGTTCTTAACAACCGACCTAGATATCACACCCAATGCGCTTTTGCACAACCTCAAACACAACAAGGTGCTGCACGCTCACAATTTATTTGTCACGGTACGCAATCAAGAAGTGCCTTGGATTGGCATGGCGAAACGCCTAGAAGTGCATTCGCTTGGGCATCACTGCTGGCAAGTCGTCATCAACTACGGCTTTAAAAACGATCCTGATGTACCAAGCGCACTCAAAGCGCTTTACGGCCTAGGGTTCGATATTGACCCCATGACGACAAGCTATTTCTTGTCGCGCAACAACGTCGTCTCTACGCCAGGCGGCGGCATGGCCCCTTGGCGCGAAAAGCTGTTTGCGCAAATGCACCACAACGCCAGCGACGCGGCGGACTTTTTGTACTTGCCAAGCAACGCTGTGGTGGAGCTGGGAAGTAAAGTAGAAATTTAACGGACAAAGCGATGCACATCCTCTTTATTGCCGACCCGCTGGATAGCTTCAAAATTTACAAAGACACCACCTTTGCCATGATGCGCGAGGCGGCGAAACGTGGGCACACTATCAGCAGCTGCGAAGTGCAAAACTTGCGTTGGACACAATCTACGGGCGTTGTTGCAGACACGCAAGCCATACGGCTCACAGGCCAAGCGGGCAAAGCTTGGTACGAGGCATCCCCCTTGCAGGCCACACCCATTAAGGCTTTCGACGCCGTGGTCATGCGCAAAGATCCGCCGTTTGACTCCGAATATTTCTATGCGACGCATTTGCTAGAGCAAGCCGAGCGCGAAGGCGCAAAGGTCTTCAACAGCCCACGCGCCTTGCGCGATCATCCCGAAAAATTGGCTCTGATGGAGTTTGCGCATCTTGCTGCACCGACTTTGGTCACCCGTGATATTGCCCGCATCAAAGCTTTTCATGCCGAACACAAGGATGTCATCTTGAAACCGCTAGATGGCATGGGTGGCGTGGGGATTTTTCGCGTGCGGGACGACGCACTCAATCTTGGCGCAATTGCCGAAACGCTAACCGCTGATGGCACGCAAACCATCATGGCACAGCGCTATCTGCCCGCCATCAAAGACGGTGACAAGCGCGTGCTGTTAATTGCTGGCAAACCCGTTGCGTATGCCTTGGCGCGTATTCCGCAAGGCGGCGAGGTGCGCGGTAATTTGGCGGCAGGCGGCAAAGGCGTGGCGCAAAAGTTATCTGAATCTGATTTAAAAATTGCGGCCGAATTGGGCGCAACGCTTGCCAGTCGTGGCTTGCTGCTAGTTGGACTGGACGTGATTGGCGACAAGCTGACCGAGATCAACGTGACCAGCCCCACGTGCTTTCAAGAGATCTTCGATCAAACGGGGTTTGATGTGGCGGCGATGTTTGTGGATGCCTTGGAGGCGAGCTCTTAAACGGGCATTGTGTCAATAAAACTCTGGCGCAAGCAGAGTTTTTCAAACAATTTCGCTAGATTTGGATACGGTGTGCGCCAATCGATTTGTGGAAATCTGAAGTCCAAATAGCCCAGCGCCGAGCCCACAGCGATATCCGCTAAATTCATGTGGATATTGCCGCAGTATGGTTTGTCGCCAAGGCCACGACTCATGGCCTTGAGCCCTGCTGTGATCTTGTCCAAGTGGCGATCTATCCACGGCTGCGAGCGCTGCTCAGGCGTGCGATGCGCCCATGTTTGCTCCATACGCACCGTCAAAGCGGCATCCATGACGCCATCGGCTAAGGCTTCCCACGTTTTGACTTCAGCGCGTTCGCGTCCATTGGCTGGAATTAACTTGCCCACGGGTGAGAGCGTATCTAGATACTCCACAATGACACGGGAATCAAAAATCGCTTCGCCGCCTTCCAGAACCAAACATGGCACCTTGCCCAGCGGATTGGACGCGCCAATGGTTGTCTCGGGCAGCCAAGGGTTTTCTACGACAAGTTGGTAATCGAGTTTTTTTTCAGCAAGTACCACGCGAACTTTGCGGGCATAGGGGCTGGCATTGGCATAAATGAGTTTCATGATTTCATTCTAACCAAGCCGCGCCAGCGTACCCAACCATCGCCCGCCTAAAATGCTAGTTATGACTGACAAAACGAACCCTCAACTCTTCGCCATTTCTCCACTTGACGGTCGCTATAGCGCCAAAGTCTCCGCCCTCGCCCCCCTGATGTCCGAATATGGCTACATGCATCGCCGGGTGCAAGTCGAATTGGCGTGGTTTACAGCGTTATCAGATGTTGGATTTGCCGAATTTAAAGCCCTCAGCGGCGCAGCCCGTACTCACTTGCAAGCCTTGGTTGCCAACTTCTCCGAAGCCGACGCACTCGCCATTAAAGCCATTGAACGCGTCACCAATCACGATGTGAAAGCCGTGGAGTACTGGATCGTGGAAAAGTTCGGCGAAGCGTCCCATCTGCCCGAACTAAAGGCACACGCTCACTTCGTGCACTTTGCCTGCACCAGCGAAGACATCAACAACACCAGCCACGCGCTACAGATTCAAGCGGCACGCGATACGGTGCTCGTGCCCAAGCTCAAAACGACTCTGCAAGCCTTATCCGATATGGCTTTGCGCTATGCCGACACCCCCATGCTGTCTCGCACCCATGGTCAAACGGCAACGCCCACAACGGTTGGCAAAGAGTTCGCCAACGTGGTCGTGCGCTTGCGCCGCGTGCTGGCTGATATTGAGAATGTGCAGTTGCTCGGCAAAATGAATGGTGCGGTCGGCAACTACAACGCACACCTCGCGGCTTTCCCTGACTTGGACTGGGCTGCGTTTGCCAAGCGTGTCGTCGAAACGCCTACCCAGGGTTCGGAATTTTGGGGACTTGGGCTCACTTTCCAAGACTACAGCACACAAATCGAGCCGCACGACTACATGGCAGCGCTGTTCCACGCCTTCATGCGCAGCAACACCATCTTGATAGATTTGTGCCGCGATATTTGGGGCTACGTCAGTCTCGGCTATTTCAAGCAGCGCCTGAAGGCTGGCGAAATTGGCTCATCGACCATGCCGCACAAAGTCAACCCAATCGACTTTGAAAATGCCGAGGGCAACCTAGGTCTTGCCAACGCCGTGCTCGACCACATGGCGAACAAACTCCCGATTTCGCGCTGGCAGCGTGATCTGACCGACTCCACGGTGTTGCGCAACATCGGCGTGGGCTTTGGTTATAGCCTCTTGGCGTATGAGTCGCTGTTGACAGGGCTTGGCAAGTTAGAGATCAACGAGGAAGCCATCGCCGCCGATTTGGACGCAGCGTGGGAAGTGCTGGCCGAGCCGATTCAAACCGTGATGCGCCGCTTTGGTGTGCAAAATGCCTACGAGCAGCTCAAAGAAGCCACGCGAGGCAAAACCGTGCTGGCAGCCGATTTGCAAAAATTGATTGCTGGGCTCGAGATTCCTGCTGCTGACAAAGCTCGGTTGCTGGCGATGACACCTGCTAGCTACATTGGCAAGGCAGCCGAGTTAGCCAAGGCAATCGTGGCGAAAACGACCGCCGCCGCTTAAATTAACCGACTCGCCATACGCTCTTCCGCGTTTTCCATCGCACGTTCGGCGTAGCGATTAAACCGCCACGCAAGCCCTTCCGTCGTGATGCGCCGCCAGGTTTGGCGTTTTTGCACTGGCGTGAATTCTGGCCAATGCTGCACTTCGTCAAACGTGCGTCCACAGCCTTTGCAGTGCGCGTCGCCTTGGCTGGTCGAGCAAATCGCGATGCAAGGCGTGTCAAGCGTCGTGTCGTACCACGCAAACCACGCCTCGTAAGCGCTGGGTGGCATGCCTTGAGTAGCTACTTCGGAGCTGCGATGAAATACCATGAGCGCATAGACGTTAGCCAAGGCACGTAGTTCAGCGCACAAGCTCACCCCGTCCAAGCTGGGGGATTTGGTGCGCCAATAGTTGATGGCTGACTCAATGTCGATGATGTGAATGCTAGCCACGCGCTGCGCCTTTGATCATTTCAAACTTAAACAAGCGGCACTCGATGGGGCCATTCCACATCGGCACGCGGCGTGATTCTTTGAGGCGCATTCGAGTCGGTAACTTCAAATCTGGCGTCAAAATCCAACCCGTCCAACCTGCGAAATTTTGCGTCCAATGCGTCGCAAGCAAGCTAAAAAAGTCTTCCCCCGTTTGTCCATCCACCCCTGACTCAACCGTCATCGTTTTGGAAAATCCGCCCGTCTCAATCCGCTCACCATACGGTGGATTCATCACCACGAAACCCGCGACGTAGTTGCTGATATCCACGGGCGGCATCCGCTGAAGTGCGTCACCACCTCTGAACGTGATGGCTTTGGCGACCACACCGTCTGGGCCTGCACGCAGTGCATTTTGCTCGGCAAAATCGACCATGCGGTGCGCGACATCACTGGCAAAAATGGGGGCGGGCGACGGGCGAATACGTTGCAGAGCCTCTTGGCGTATGGCTTCCCACGGCTCTGGCGAAAAGCCATCAAATTTTTCAAAAGCAAAAAATCGATTCAAACCAGGCGCGATGCGGCAGGCGATTTGCGCCGCTTCAATGGCAATCGTGCCCGAGCCGCAGCAGGGGTCATAAAGCGGCACGCCGCGCTCGCACGCGTTATGCCAACCCACGGCAGCCAACATGGCGGCTGCCAGTGTTTCTTTGAGCGGCGCTTCGCCCACTTCTTCACGCCAGCCACGTTTAAACAGCGGCTCGCCCGAGGTGTCTAGGTACAGCGTGACGAATTCCGCCGTCAAGTGCACATACACGCGCATATCGGCAAAGTGCGTATCGACGCTTGGACGCTCGCCTGTGAGGTCGCGAAAGCGATCGCAAATGGCGTCTTTCACCCGCAGTGCGGCAAAGTTCAAACTTTTCAGAGGACTGTGCTGCGCGGTGATTTCAATCTTAAAAGTACGGCGGGCAGAGAACCACGCATCCCACTCCACCTCTTTGGCGACTTCGTAAATATCCAGCTCCGAGCGGTACGGTGCATGCGCCATGCGGATCAACACGCGCTGACACAAACGGCTATGCAAATTGAGCAGCATCACGTCGTTTTGGCTAGCCATCAGAGCCACACCACCGCGCTGGGATTGTGACAACGAGAGAAGCGGCACATCCAAGATTTGCGCCACTTCAGCGCGGAGAAACTCCTCTACACCAGCGGCGCAAGGGAGGAAGAGGGCAAGGGATTTAGTCGTCATCCCCCTATTGTCGCTTTATGCAATTTTTCGCAAACTCGCTGTCGGGATGCGCATCGCTTCGCGGTATTTGGCAACCGTGCGGCGCGCGCACTCAATGCCTTGCTTGGCCAGCACCTCAGCGAGCTTGCCGTCGGAGAGCGGTTTGATTTTGTTTTCGGCATGAATGAGTTGTGCAATCAAAGCCCGCACGGCCGTGCCTGATGTCTCGCCGCCTGAATCCGTCCCCAAACTCGCATCAAAAAAGTATTTGAACTCAAACGTACCCTGCGGCGTTGCCATGTATTTGCTGGTGGTCACGCGCGACACGGTGGACTCATGCAGTCCCAGCTCGTCGGCAATATCGCGTAGCACCAGCGGGCGCATCGCTACCGCGCCGTGCTGCAAAAATTGCCCTTGCCTTGCCACGATGGCTTTGGCCACACGCAGCACGGTATCAAAGCGCTGCGTAATGGCTTTAATAAAACCACGCGCCTCCATCAGCGCTTGCTGCATGGCTTCGCTCTTGGTTTCGCGTGCCTTATGGATTTTGAGCAAGCGTGCCGTAATTTCATCCACCTTCAGGCGCGGCATCAAATCCGTGTTGAGCAAGGTCACAAAATTAACACTACTTTTATGTTTCACCGCCCGCACAAAAACATCAGGAATCACCACGCTGTTATTAGTCGGTGAAAAACGGCGACTGGGTAGGGGCTCTAGCTTCGCAATGCGCTGCAAGGCTTCCTGGACAAGGCGTTCATCGCAACTGATGGCTGCGCCCAATTGCTTGCTATTGCGCCGCGCCAATACCGAGAGCGGCTGCTCCAGCAACTGCAGCATCACCTGCTGCGTGTCCCCGCTGTGCGTGGCTAACACTTGCAGGCGCAGGCATTCAGTTACGTTGGCGGCCCCCACACCCGTAGGCTCTAAGTTTTGCAGCCACTGCTTGGCAATGCACAGTTGATCGACCAAGCGCTCTAAATCACCTACATCGGTGGTTAAGCTCTGCGCCAACTCTTCAATCGGTTCAACTAAAAAACCACGCTCATCTAACGATTCAATTAAAAAATCTAGGCTGACGGCATCAGTCGGCGAGAGTCGCAAATGCAGCGCTTGTCTTTTTAAGTGCTCAGTCAAATCTTGGGCAAGGCTTAAACCACCAAAAGGATCAAAGTCATCACTTGCGCGACTGGCCTCCACACCCCACTCGGTGTCGTTGGGCGCAAGGTCGCTCAATCCATCGCCTTCCCAACTCAGATCTTCTGACTCACTCTCAAAGCTCTCGCTAGCAGGCTCATCATCTGCATCGGTACTTGTAGAAGCTTTATCCAGTGTGGCCTGCGGGGCATAATCGCCCTCATATTCAAACTGCTCGGCAACGCTCACGCCGTCTTCGCGCTCCAAGAATGGATTAAGGGCAAGCTGTTGCTCGACCTCTTGCTCCAGCTCTAAACTAGATAGTTGTAGCAGGCGAATCGACTGCTGCAGCTGCGGGGTGAGTGTCAGGCTTTGCGAAAAACCTAGGGACAGTCCTTGCTTCACTCAAGAACCCCTCTTACATCTTGAAATGCTCGCCCAGATACACGCGGCGCACGTCGGCGTTCTCAATGATCTCGGCTGGCGTGCCCTGCGCAAGTACGCGGCCTTCGCTAATGATGGTGGCGCGGTCGCAAATACCCAGTGTCTCGCGCACATTGTGGTCAGTGATGAGCACACCAATGCCGCGCTCTTTCAAAAACCCGATGATGCGTTGAATCTCGATCACAGCGATCGGATCGACCCCCGCAAACGGCTCATCCAAGAGCACAAAGCGTGGATCGGTCGCCAATGTGCGTGCAATCTCAACACGACGACGCTCCCCGCCCGACAGTGCTAGTGCTGGCGAGTCATGCAAGTGATCGACACGCAACTCTTTCAATAGCGCGCCTAGGCGTGCCTCAATTTCTACATGGGATAGCGGCTGTCCTGTACGGTCACCGCTCCTAATGGTTTGCAGCTCCAGTACAGCACGGACATTTTCGGCCACCGTGAGTTTGCGAAAAATGGACGCTTCCTGCGGCAAATAGCTCAAGCCCATGCGCGCACGTTGATGAATCGGAAGTTTGTGTATAGGCGTATCGCCAAGCAAGATTGTGCCTGCATCTGAGCGAACCAATCCCACCACCATATAAAACGAAGTGGTCTTGCCCGCGCCGTTAGGGCCCAAAAGCCCCACCACTTCGCCCTCACTCACCTCTAATGACACGTCTTCCACCACCCGTCTACGCCCATAGGTTTTTTGCAAGCCCGTCGCAACTAGCCGTAGCGGCGTTGGCACACTCATGGTTGGCGCACTTCAACTTGCGTTGCGCCGCGCAAAACAGGCGCGGCGACACCGCCTGTGGGTGGCGTGGTCTTATCCACTTTGGGGGACAGCATCATGCGTACGCGCTGCGAAGGCGCGCTGGCGGTGGCTGGTTGACCATTGATATTCATCGTTTCGGTGGTGTTGTTAAACACAATCAAGTTACCCGTCGATTCATCCGCTAAAACAGCACCGCGCAAACGGCGCAGAACCGCCTTGCCAGATAGACGCACCACATCAGCCTTGCCGTCGTAGTCAATACGGTCTGCCTCGCCTTCCATAAACTCATCGAGCCCTTCGCGCTTTTGTCGAAAAAAGACGCGGTCACCCGCCTTGGTCGTTGCCACCATGAACTGATTGCCCTCAGGATCTTCGCGCTGCTCTAGCCGTGAGGCGCGTAGTACCAGTGTGCCTTTGGTCACCAGCACACGACCTTCAGCAATCATGACCTGCTTAACGTCGTCGTATTTGGCCAAGTCTGCCTCTAGATTGATCGGCTTATCTTTATCCGCTTTTTCGGCAAAAGCAGCAGGCGATGAAGCCCCCAGAATGAACCCACAGGCCACGCCCAATAAGGTCTGCAAGAGACCTGGCTGGCCAGATGTGATGGGCAGGGCTTTCAAACTCATACGTTTCATTTTTGTGTTTTTTGTGTTTTCTCAAACTTTTCCAAAAGCTCATTACCGCGCTTCACTGCCGCGTCCAAGCCCTCTTTGGCTGTCTTCTTGCCCGCCCAAACCCCTTCCAACTCCTCATCAATCACATTGCGCACTTGCACAAAATTACCAAGGCGAATGCCGCGTGATTTGGCGGTGGTTTTTACAATCATTTGCTTGACGGCGACATCGGTGCCAGGATTTTTTTCGTAAAAACCGCTCGCCTTGGTCACGTCATACGCCTTATTGGTCAGCGGCAAATAGCCCGTCAACTGCGAGCTTTTGGCTTGCACATTGGCATCCGACAGATATTTGTAAAACAGCGCTACGCCCTTGTATTCATTGGCTGTCTTGCCTGCCATTGCCCACAAACTGCCGCCACCAATGATGGTGTTTTGCGGCGCGCCTGCCACGTCTGGGTAGTATGGTAGCGGCGAAATACCAAAGTCGAACTTCGCGTTACGTTTGATGCCTGCGTAAGCCGCCGATGACGACGTCAGCATGGCGCACTCGCCTGTCCAAAACTTGGCTTCGGCTTCGGTGCGACGGCCTGCATAGCTCATCAAGCCTTGCTTTTGCATGTTGGCCAAATTTTCGATATGGCGCACATGCAGTGGACTATTGAAGGCGAGACGCGCATCCCAGCCATCAAAGCCGTTGTTTTTGGTAGCAAAAACCGTGTTGTGCCACGTGCTAAAGCTCTCTAACTGCGTCCAGCTTTGCCATGCGGGGGTGAAGCCGCACTTCTCGCCGCTGGCTTTCAGTTTTGCAGCAGCAGCAGCCACTTCGGGCCACGTTGCAGGTGGTTTGTTGGGGTCGAGTCCGTGCTTTTTAAACACGTCTTTGTTGTACCAAAAGACTGTTGTGGAACTGTTGAATGGGAACGAGAGCATTTTGCCGCTCGGCGCAGTGTAATAACCCGCAACGGCAGGCACGTATTGCTTGGCATCAAACGCAATACCGCCATCTTTAAACACATCGGTCACAGGCTTGATGGCTTTGCTGGCCATCATGGAGGCCGTGCCCACTTCAAAAATCTGCACAATGTGCGGGGCGTTACCCGCGCGGTACGCGGCAATAGTTGCGGCGTAGCTTTCGTCGTAAGTGCCCTTAAACACAGGGTTGATCTTGTACTCTTTTTGCGAGGCGTTGAACTCGTTAGCAAGGCCGCCCACCCAATCGCCAGCCGCGCCTGTCATCGAATGCCACCACTGAATTTGTGTTTGCGCGTTGGCAGCAGGAATGGCGCTAAGGCTTATGGATAGGGCGATAGCGGCAATATTGACAATCTTTTTCATGCATTGCTCCTTGTAGTGAAGCAATGATTATGCCAGCGCCTTTTTAAGAAGCTCATTCACCTGTGCAGGATTAGCCTTGCCAGCGCTTGCTTTCATGATTTGCCCCACCAGCGCGTTCAAGGCTTTGGCGTTGCCTGCTTTGAACTCGTCCACATTCTTGGGATTGGCGGCAATAATGTCTAACACGATTTTTTCCAACTCGCCGATGTCATTCATAGGTGCTAAATCACACTCACGAATGATTCGGGAAATTTGCTCAACGGCCTCGTCAAAACTGGCAAATGATCCTTCGGGGTTTTCCAGAATTGCCTTAAACAAAGCCTTGGGATTAGAAACAGTACCTCGATATACAGCGCTCACATGTGCGGCCATCAACTCTGGTCCAAACGGGGATTGCTCAATGGTCATGGCTCGTGAGTTGAGTT
>JANXRP010000172.1 GCA_025352965.1 Comamonadaceae bacterium | reverse complement strand
CGCGGGGGGGTGACCGTTTGGGGGTTCGTTGACGCTGACCAATAACGCGTTTCAATCCACACCCCCCGCGCGGGGGGGTGACTGCTGAATCATAAGGTCAATAAAGATTAGCCTTGCAAGGCACCTAGCGCTAATGCTCACGCAAGAATGTGCAAGCAGCGCGTCCGTTATTAATACAACACATAAAAATTGTTTTTAAAGAACAAGTTAGCGCAAGCGCTAACCTTATGCAGAGTCTGTGAGAGCGGCTGGTTAGCGGCTAAATCACAATTGCATCTCTGGAAATATCTAAGCTAGCTTTTGCCCCGTGATGCTCAATCTTGCCGCGTCCTTTGCTTCCCAGCATATAAAAGCGCAAACTATCTTCTCGCGGCTCATAAATTTCTAGCAATTGATTTTTGCACATCACCCATTGACTAGGGTCAACCTCGCACTCGAACACCGAATTTTGTACACGCAGCCCGTGATCCAAACACACTTTGGCAATTTGCCGCAGACGGCGACGCCCTTCGCTGCTTAAAACACTGACATCGTAGGTGATTAAGACTAGCATGGCATTATTTCAGAAGGTAAGGCGGGTAATGCGTCATATCGCCGCGCAGATGTCTCGCCATTAGCATCGCTTGGCAATGTGGCAACAACCCGATGGGTATCGTTTCCTCCAAATACGGATGCATGATTTCTTCTTGCTTGCGATTTTGATAAGCCACCAATACCGCTTTACGAGCGTCGTCTTTCAGTCGAATCGCACCGCTAGCTTCAGTTACAAAATCGCTCGGCGTAATTTGCTTACGGTTAATCAAGGTCAATACAAGGCGATCTGCAATTGCAGCGCGAAACTCTTCCAGCATATCCAGCGCTAGGCTTAATCTTCCTGGTCTGTCAGTGTGCAAGAAGCCGACTTGCGGATCGAGACCAATTGACTGTAGCGCTGACGAACACTCACTAGTGATGAGGCTATAGATAAAAGACATCAACGCATTCA
Source organism: Comamonadaceae bacterium (assembly GCA_025352965.1). Taxonomy (GTDB): domain Bacteria; phylum Pseudomonadota; class Gammaproteobacteria; order Burkholderiales; family Burkholderiaceae_C; genus JASGCK01. Next base: position 8,070 of record JANXRP010000172.1, on the reverse strand, counting down.
CAGGATCCGTGGCGGGCCTTCGGACTCGTCCATCGAACACAAAGCCCGCACCGCGAATCAAACTGTTAAATACTGAAAAGTATCTAGCTGCCGCATCGCCTTCAATCCCTCTGATTGAGGGCATGTCTTGCGCACTTTCAATATGGCGCACACTCAAGGCCAGATGTTCAATCACCTGCTCCACTTCGCTATGCAGTGCGTTATCAGGGTGATTGCGCAACTCCCTTTGCAAGACGGCTCTCGCATTCGAGATTTTTGCACCTACAAACGACTTCGCAATTAACAAGCTGCGCACCGCATCATCTGCAAAACGATATTGCGTCCGTCTGAGTAACACATTGCCCGATTGTTGCCCCACCACACGCGCCAAAAATTTACCATATTCGGTATGAAAGCTCAGTCCAATACCTTGCTCGCCGCAGTACCCCATCAAAAACGGACTGACTGAGATATTGCCAAAGCACACGATATGACTGATCGCCAACGCAGGAAATTGCCCAAGCTTTTCATCGCCATTTTTGATGACGATGGTCTCCCGCTCTTTATGCAGATAACTCTCCGCTCGCGTGACATAGATTGTGTTGAGTAATTTCTTCATGATTGCCCTGTCAACATACTAGACACATAGCTCTCGCTTTTATCGGCACGCAACGCATCGGGCATACAAAGGTCGTGCAACGAACACGCTTTGCACAATGATTTGTTCAAAGTAGGTGGTGGCGTTTTTTGACTAAGCAGTAGCGCCCGCGCATCCGCAATCACATTCACCGTCGCTTGCCGCAAAACTGAATCAATGGCGACAGGCTCGCGCCGCCGCACTTCCCAGTACCAAATAGCACCCTCGGTTACGGGCACGCCATGCATATCCTCTAAACATAGCGCCTGCGCACAAAGTTGAATTCGATCCCAGTCCGCCAACTTAGGCTTGCCGCGTTTGTATTCCACGGGGAAATAACGCTTGGTACCGTCAGGCAAGGCTTCAATCTCTAGCAAATCCATCTTGCCCTTGATGCCATGCGCTACAGATGCCACCTCCACCGCTCGCTCGCTACGCACATTGCCACGCTGTTCGGGCAGGCCACTATCCACACGCTCGTGCAGCACATTACCCTGCGCAGTAAAAAAATTATCCGCCCAAACTTGTTCGGTATGAATCAGCGCAAACTGACGCGGACAGTAGGCGTAGTGCTGAAGGGCAGAGAGGGAGAGTAAATTTTCGTCCAAAGAGCGAGCCTTATAGATTGAGCCTTACTAGTGGGGTGGTTTTCTAATGGGTTTACGCTGCGTCGGGATAACTGCGGGCAACTGAGCCCGCGCTAGTTCTTCACTGCGGATGTAGCGCCTAGTCCAATCAGCGCAAGCGCTTAATTTGGCATTTCCTGGCCTTGAGTTTTCGTCTTGTTGACGCAAAATTGGAAATATGACACCGATTTGTAAGCTCAAAGATTCCTCACGTATTGCGCCAAGCGCAGGCGCTAAATCTGTGTCGTTAGAGACAAACACCAACTGGTCAGCTTGCTGGCGCACAGCATCACGATAAGCATGGATAGCCAAATTGACATCCGTTTCTTTCTCATCTAATCGCCACACATCGACGCGGCTTGCTTTGTCAGGAGGCACTTCGTAGCGCAGCATACTGACCTTGCTCAGACTATGAAATCCTTTAATGATTTGCAACCGTTCGCCCATGCGCAATTGCAGCGCACGCAGATAACTTTGCTGCGCATGTTGTGCAGCTTCGCCGTGGCGTGACAAGCGGGTGATGATGTCAGCCGTGAAATACTTTACTAAAGCCAATTTAGATTTTGGATTTTGTTCGTGCAACAAGTTTTGCAGCAGTGCATCTAAATCCAGCCATTTGTGGGGCGTGTGTTTGAGGCAACTGTAGTAGAGGTTGTAGCCATCGACGTAACAGATCGTACGCATCCTAGCTCTCTCTATCCAAAGTCACTAGAAGCGCCCATGAAAAAACCGCCAATGCACGAGGCAGTAGGCGGTTTTTTCGCCCCAAACAGGTCGCAACTAAATGCGCTTGCAAGGGGAGAGTTGTGGGATGAGTATAAGACATTTAAACAACATCCACATCCTTGCGATATTGTGTGAGCGCGTCCCCATCGACTTTGACGACGTAATCACTAAATTGCGCGGCAGGCGATCCGCTCTCGCCGTGAACACGCTCTATAGTCACCCGATCAAACAACTGGTGTGCAGGCGCATTCCCTAATGCTGTTGCGTGTTTAAAGATAATCAAATGCCGCGCAGCCATTTCACCACGTGCAGCCGATCGGTCGTGGTCAAACATCAGCATGAGTGATTGCCACAGTTTGCCCAAATCATCTTCCGAAAACCCTGTTTTCCCTGCTAAATGAGCAGACACAAATCCATGCGCACGATACAAGCCATATGGCACGATGTGCTTACGCCCCATCGTGCGGTTGCCGCCACCTTGTGCTTCAGATTCTTTTTCAGTGGTCACAGCCATGCGCGTGATTGAAATCTCTAACGGCACGATGGGGTCTATTGATTTGCCAAAAGCAAACTGCACAGGACCGCGAACTTGGCCACTATTGACCTCGGTCGTCATAACAGCACCAAAGGTTCGCACGTCATAGAAGTTTGTGCACATCCAAGCTGTCACTTCGCGAGCCTTTGCTTCGTCTTTAGGCAGCTTCTTAGACTCTGACTTCAACTCAAGCGCGTCATATGCTTTTTTATTTTGCAGATTCAAAATGCTTTTTTCTTTAACGTAAATGTCATAGCCAGCCTGCTCAGATTCTGTCATTTCGATGAAGTTGCGAATTTTGCGTTTCAAGCAAACGTCCGTGACTAGTCCCTTGCTGGATTCAGGATCGAGGCGTGGCATATTGCCCGCGTCAGGATCGCCATTCGGATTGCCATTGGTGACATCGAATAAATAGACAAATTCATAGCGGTTTTGGATGGCTGTGGTCATGTTTTAGTCTCCTGAAGTTGGTGTGGTGTCGGACTCGGCTTTTTTGGTGAAATAACTTTGCTTTTGGTGGTAGTAGCCAATCGCAAACTGACCTTGCTGTTCGATAGAAAAGTGCTTCGGAAACTCGCTAGGTAATCCTTCTATCACGCTAGCTAGGTCTTTGTTTAAATTGACGGCGTAGCCTGGCTTGTCTTTGCGAATTTTTGACAAATGGTTTTTACAGTCTGCCAGTAAACGCGGGAATACGAAATAGGGTACTGACGACGCTGTCCCGTAGTACCTGTCGGCAATAGTGGCGTTCACATCTTTTCCTAGTGCGCCCTCTTGGATTCGCTCCAGCACCGCGAATAACCGGCCTAGTCGATAGGCTGGCAGGGCGCTTTGTTCATCTAAACCCATAGGTATCTCCTCTTTGATAAAACCTTTTCGATAGTCTCGTACCAGCACAGCCTTGAGCAACGCAACCCGTAAATCACTTAAATCTCCATCCGCTCGAATGCGTTGCACCAGTTGCGCAAGCAACATGCGCGGATATCGTTGCCCTGTGATGATGCTCCTGAGCAACTCACCCGCCAACTGCGGGGATATGTTTTCGGATTTTCCTTGGGATGCAGTTTGAATCAGCAAGCGCCAAACAGATGGCGGCTCGCGCCACGGTAGTGGATCGAGTGCAAGGTCTTTGAAATGCTGCGCGACGTGCTTAGCCAGCTCGCCAAAACTGGTATCCATCCAATAACGGATTGACAAACGCGAAGCGTTGGGTGCCAAGCCGAGCACGTAAAAGCGTGTTCCTTCGGCTAAATCTGGGGCTATTTCTGCGAGCGGTTTACCTTGCGCTATTTTTTCTAAAACGGGTTTAACTTGTGCCGCTTGACCTGCATCATCTGCTGGCATATTGAGCATCCATCCGAACAAGCTTTCAGCCTCGCTGGCTTTAGCGGCATCTGCTGCAACCGCCCAAAAAACGGTGCTCGTGTCGCCAATTGATATGCATTGCCCGTTGTTGCGACGAAGCAAATAATTCAATGCCGTTGTGTACCCAAAAGCGGCCGCTTCAGATATAGGGGCGTTATCACCCTGCTCTTTGCCGTACGAGGTGTAAGCCTCGGCATTAAAGGAGACGATTGAGCTCCCCGAAGACTGCCCTCCATAAACGCCTTTAATGGCAGGATGTAATCGTGCCAATGGGCTATCCAACTGCCCAGTAATCAAACAATCACCCGTGTTGACGACTTCATCTTCAGCTGGCTGCATAAGCTTTAGCCACAGCGCCTGAGCAACGGGGCGCTCGTGTACAAAACACAAATCACCATCTAGCTTGAAAACAATATTGGCATCAATGTGCGCAGCAATAAAAGGCTGTTGGCAAAAGCGCTCCTCATTCCATTGCATTACAAATTGCTTCACAGCAAGCAATCCCACGTCCTCCACTGTCGCCAACGTCTGCTCATGCAAGACCTTAAACGCAGCTAACGTTTTTTCAGCGGTGAGCCAAGGATTTATGGCTGCGGTTGCCTTATCTTTATTGCCTTCGACACCAAGTAGATAGGCAGTTTTATCCCACAAAAAATTCGACTTAATGTCAGAGGTGCGTTTTTCAGGACGTGGCACACTCAGCAACTTAGGCTTAGGCTTTTTATCGCTGGTATCTCTAACATCCTCAATATCGACCAGTACGCCCTCTTTTGACAACACCAAGCAGTAGCTTATTTGCTGCTCACTAAACCCATAAGGCGGCACTTTTGCCAAACCAGAAACAGGATCTGGATTGGCAAGCAATCGCTGGTAGTAATCGTTGAGCGCCGTCAAAATCATGACTTCACCTGTTCACTATGAAAAGGCGGCACTTCAATGACACCGCCCTGCATTTGTGCTTTAAAAAAATGTGGCGTATGGTGATTAGCAAAATCAATGTCGTGCAACATCCAGCCTAAATCACGGTTTTGCTGCTCGGGTGTCAATTGCGTTGTTGGCAGCGGTGCGTCTGGCTCTATCAAAGCAAAATGCGCTGGAAACTCCCTTGTGCCCATGCAAGGCTGATGAAAACATTGCCCTTTGCGGGCACGGCGATTGAATTGGTCTAAATGTTTGCCCACGCTGTCGTCAGCGCTCGCTTTGGATGTAAGTTCAAAATGCGCTTCGATCACATAAGCCACATCGCGCAGCAGCGTGGTTGCTCTCTGCTGGCGATCTTCTTCAATCAAGGCATACAAACCCTCTGTAGATTTTTTATTCATCGCCGTGCTGACATTGCGCGAAGAGATTTTGCTACCTAGCTCATTACGGCGTAGCGATTCAAACCGAATGGACTTAAGCACATGGATTTTGTCCACTTGCCATGCTATAGCAGGCTTCCAGTGGATAGCCTCTAAAATGCCACGCGCTGCAGATGGCGTAATCACGTCATAAGACACGCGCTCCACCTTCATCTCAGGCCGTGTAAAGCAAGCGTAGTCACCCCAAATGTGTAGTTTTATGCCGTAACCCATATTTGTTAATATATCTGTTAATTTATCCAGTTATCGCGTTTATAGCACAGACTTTTCAGCATCAATAAAAGTTGGATCTTCCCAACTCAATCCCGCATCAGAGTCGTACAAATCCATGTTCTCTAGCATCCAAAATTGTGCGCCAAATTTTTCAGGCGCAATGACTGAGATAGCGCCTGCCTTACGTAGTGCTTCGAATCCTGCCTTTGGTATTTGGACTAAATAAGGTTGAAGTTGCCTAGCTATACCGCCAACTTTATCTGCAAAGCGTAGCGACTGGACTAAGCTTTTTGCGGTGTCGTCGAGCGGCACGATCACAGGTAGCAGATGGCTTTCAATCATGTTGAACGCCTTGGCGATATTTTGAAACGGGAAGCTCAAATTAGGCGCATGGTCGCTATGCATCGCCAGCAGTTTCTTAGCATCTAGCTCTTCGCCGCGTCCAGAATACACATGCTTGAAATAGAGTTGCATCGCTTCGGGTGCGAGCACATCCCCAGCATGATTGCGCATCACGGTCCGCATATTGCCTGCCAGCTGCGCAAGCTCAGATGGTGCCGCCCACCTAGGGCTTTGGAACACGGACACGATGCTCTCGTCAACTGGCCGCTTACCCTCTCGGTTACAGCGCCCTGCGGCTTGGGCAATTGAATCAAGGCCCGCCTCAGCGCGATAAAGCACAGGAAAATCTACATCAACGCCCGCCTCGATCAAGGACGTTGAAATCAATTTACAAGGCTCACCCGCTAATAGTTTTTGCCGTACAACATTCAATACTTTCGTGCGATGTTTTGCAATCATCAAGGTACTAAGGTGACAAGCGCCAGACTCATTTTTGATTGCATCGTAAAGACTACGCGCATGACGGCGGTTATTCACAATCATCAGTACTTGCGGATGCTTGCGCAAGCAATCTACTAGCTGATCGTCAGACTGTGTGCCTACAGCACGAACTTGCGTACGCTTGAGTTGTGCAAACAGTTTTTCTGGCTCGGGCGCAATTTCGCGCACATTTTGAAAGCCATTAAAAAACCCTTGGTCTTCGCGTAGCGCAGGCTGTGTAGCCGTGCACAAAACGATGCTGCATTTGTAGTTGCGTGCTAATTCGTCAATTGCAGCCATCACGGGACGCAGCAGTTTGAGTGGCAACGTTTGCGCCTCGTCTAAAACAATCACGCTATTGGCGATGTTGTGCAGTTTGCGGCACTGCGAAGGTCGATCTGCAAAGAGTGACTCAAAAAATTGCACCGCTGTGGTCACGATAACAGGTGCGTCCCAACTTTCCATTGCTGTGCGCAACTTGTCGCTGAAGTGGGCTTTGCTGTTTGATTTATCCAGCTTTAGATCAGTAGCACGGTCAAAAGCGCTGTGGTGCTCGATGACCCCGTGTGACAAATCGCCAAAAGCATTTTTAAAAACGCGCGCATTTTGCTCAATGATGCTGGTGAACGGGATCACATAAATCACGCGCCTCTGTCCATGTTGATGTTGCAATGCGTGATCTAAAGCAAATGCCATAGACGCAAGCGTTTTCCCGCCACCTGTGGGCACTGTCATAGAAAACAAACCCGGTGGCAATGCCGCCTGCTGCCGACTGCTCTTCAAGATGTGCGCACGTAATGTATTGAGCTCGTTAGGTGCAGCTTGCGTGGCCACTTCGCCCAAATGCACATCCAACTTGACGCGCAGTGCCTCTAGCGCTGGATAAGTCGTTTTTGAAAATGATTTTCCTTCGGCACGCAAGCTGTAACGCTGGGTATCGGTTCTATCGGCGTCAATCAAACACGAAAAAATCATACGCACAAAAAATGCTATTTGAAAACCTTTGTAGATTGGAATGGGATTTGGTTTCTGTGGTGGTAGTGATAATGCTTTGGGCAATTCAATTTCAGACTCCCAAATGGACTCGATGCTTGGTATGCCATTAACTTGACCCATTTGGAGGTTGAGCCTTGCATCTAATGTTGATCGCGCATCACCGTCATCCACACCATTAGCCAAACCAGCGTGATGCCCAGCTACTGCATATGCAACAAGCTTGCCCATCACACCATAGCGCGAAGCTGCCAATTGCGCCCCAGCCGTTGCGTGGTCAGCCCTTGTAGGATTTCCTTCTAATCGCGCTTGAAACTCTGAGCTGTATTTGCCCAAATCATGCAACAAGCCTGCGACCCTTGCAATGTCGCTAGCTACGAAATGCTTGGCACATTCAGCTGCAATCTCCCCTACCGCCTTCAAATGCTCGCTAAGTGGTTGCCAGTTCGATTTGTCTGGTAAGGAGCTGGAGTGTGCGTAGTAAGTTGTCACAAGAACAATCAAAAAGAGTGGCTATTAGCTCGATTTCGTCTCGATCACCCCACCGCCTAAGCATACCTCGCCGTCATACAGCACGGCAGATTGGCCTGGCGTCACCGCCCACTGTGCATCTGCAAAATCTAGTGCAAAGCCTTGCTGCGTAAGGCTTCCTGCAGTGCCAAAGCTACAGCTTGCATCTGCTTGCCGATAGCGTGTTTTGGCAGCGTAATCCCCTGCTGGTGGAGCTTCGCCACTCACCCAGCTCACATCCAACGCCGTGAGCTTGTGCGAGAGCAAGAGCGGATGGTCGTGCCCTTGCACGGCAATCAAGGT
>JANXRP010000171.1 GCA_025352965.1 Comamonadaceae bacterium | reverse complement strand
AATCCAGCGAGGCGTAATAGCCCGCCAAGCCCAGCATGGTCGCCGCCATGCCGATACCAATGCGCGCTTCGTTCATCATGTGGAACATACACCGCAAGCCCTCGCCTGGTTTGCCGACCAAGTAGCCAATCGCACCCGCACCCGCACCAGCGCCGCCATCGGGCTTGAACGCGCCTTCGCCAAAATTTAAGAGCGTGTTCGTTGTGCCGCGCCAGCCCAACTTGTGATTGAGTCCTGCCAGCACCACGTCATTGCGTCCGCCTGTGAGCTCACCCTTCGCATTCACCATTTTTTTCGGCACGATAAACAGCGAAATACCGCGTGTGCCCGCCACCAACTTACCGCCCTCATCTGGAATCTTCGCCAGCACCAAATGCACGATGTTTTCCGTCATGTCGTGCTCGCCCGAGCTAATCCACATTTTGTTGCCCGTGAGGCGGTAACGAGGTCCTAGCACATCAGTTTCAAAGCTCGCTCCGTCGGGCACGGCGCGAGTCGTAATGTCCGACAGCGACGAGCCCGCTTGCGGTTCCGACAAGCACATCGTGCCTGCCCAACGTCCATTAAATTCATTGGCAGCAAAGACTTCGGCTTGCGTCTGCGTCCCATGCGTGCGGATGCAGTTGGCATTGCCAACCGACAACAGATTCGAACCGATGCTGATACTGGCGCAGCCAAAAAACGTATTCGATGCCGCCTCTACCGTATAGGGCAATTGCATCCCGCCCTGCTCGTAATCTTGCGCTGCCGCCAGCATGCCAGACTCGGCATATGCGGCACGCGCTTCATGCGTCGCCTTGGGAAGAATCACGCGCAGCGCACCGTCCGCCCCCATTTCGGTACGCGGCTCCTCCGTATCGACCAAACGATTAAACGGTGCGTACTTCTCGCGAGCAATGCGCTCGCAAGTATCCAGCACCGCATCAAACGTCTCACGCGAATGATCGCTAAAACGCAAACGCTGATTCAAGGAATCAGCGTTTAGCCAGTCGTAAAGGAGGAAATCAAGAGTGGTACGCAGCGACATCATGATTCCTTTTTTGCTTAGAGTACTTCGAAAATACCCGCAGCACCCATACCACCACCGACGCACATCGTTACGCAAACACGCTTAGCGCCGCGGCGTTTACCTTCAATGAGGGCGTGACCCGTGAGGCGTTGTCCGCTCACGCCGTAGGGGTGACCCACCGCAATCGCGCCGCCATTCACATTTAAACGGTCATCTGGAATACCCAACTTGTCGCGGCAATAAATGACTTGCACAGCAAATGCTTCGTTCAACTCCCACAAGTCGATGTCGTCCACTTTGAGGCCGAGTTTTTTAAGTACTTTTGGGATCGCGTAAACAGGGCCGATGCCCATTTCGTCTGGCTCAAGTCCTGCCACAGCAAAGCCTAAGAAGCGGCCCAGTGGCTTCAAACCTTTTTGCTCAGCGTACTTCTCGCTGGTCACCACGCACGCGCCCGCACCGTCGGAGAACTGACTGGCATTGCCTGCGGAAATCAATCCACCTGGCAGGGCAGAACGCAGACCCGTAATGCCTTCAACGGTTGTGCCATCGCGAATACCCTCGTCCGCGCTGACTGTCACTTCTTTTGTGCGCAAACCCATCACCTTATCGACAACGCCCATGGTGACAGTAATCGGTGCAATTTCGTCGTTAAACAAACCTGCTGCCAATGCGGTAACGGCGCGCTGCTGACTACGTGCACCGTACTCGTCCATTGCCAAACGACCGATGTTGTAACGCTTGGCCACTTGCTCAGCAGTCTGCAGCATGTTCCAGTAAATGGTGGGTTTGTTTTTAGCCAACCAAGAATCGGCAAGCATATGCTGGTTCGACTCTTGCTGCACGCAAGAGATGCTCTCCACTCCGCCCGCCACAAACACGTCGCCCTCGCCCGCAATGATGCGCTGTGAGACCATGGCGATGGTTTGCAAGCCTGACGAGCAAAAACGATTGACCGTTGCGCCCGACACGGTGATCGGCAAGCCTGCACGCAGGACAATTTGACGCGCAATGTTTGCACCTGTTGCACCTTCAGGTGTGGCACAGCCCATCAACACGTCTTCGATGTCGTTGGCATCAATACCAGCGCGCTTCACGGCGTGTTCGACCGCGTGACCCCCAAGGGTTGCGCCGTGCGTCATGTTGAAAGCGCCCTTCCAGCTTTTTGCCAAAGGAGTGCGTGCGGTAGAAACAATTACTGCGGATGTCATGATGTGTGTCCTTTTGTATGATTGGATTTAATTAGGATCTGACCCTAATTAATTAAATGTCTTACCAGCGGCTGCCAGCTTGGCAAGCAACGGTGCGGGCTGCCAGAACTTGGTATCATCCAGCGGATTTTTAGCAAAACGCGCCATCGTCTCCACCACGTTAAAGAGGCCTTTTTGATCGGCGTAATGCAGTGGACCACCACGGTAAGCAGGGAACCCGTAGCCAAAAATATAGACGATATCAATATCGCTTGCCTTGTTCGCAATGCCCTCTTCCAGGATGTGCGCCGCTTCGTTGACCAATGCAAACACCAAACGCTGCACAATTTCTTCATCCGAAATCTTGCGCGGCGTGATACCAAGCGATTTGCGATGTGCCTCAATCATGGCAACCACTTCGGCGTTTGGAATCGCATCGCGCTTACCCGCCACGTAGTCGTACCAACCCTTGCCGACTTTTTGACCAAAGCGACCCTGCTCGCACAAAAGATCTGCCGTTTTGCTGTATTTCATCTCAGCACGCTCGGTGGCGCGGCGCTTGCGAATCGCCCAGCCAATGTCGTTACCAGCCAAGTCGCCCATGCGGAAGGGGCCCATCGCCATACCGAACTTCTCCATGGCTTTGTCGACTTGTGCTGGTGTGCAGCCCTCATCCAACAAGAAGCCCCCTTGACGTCCGTACTGCTCGATCATGCGGTTGCCAATAAAACCGTCACAGACGCCTGAGACAACGGCGGTTTTTTTGATCTTCTTGGCAATCGCCATCACGGTCGCCATTACGTCTTTCGCCGTTTTTTCTCCGCGCACCACCTCTAAAAGCTTCATCACGTTGGCAGGGCTAAAGAAGTGCAGACCCACCACGTCTTGTGGACGCTTGGTGAAGCTTGCAATCTTGTTCACATCCAGCGTTGATGTGTTGGAAGCCAAGATAGCACCTGGTTTCATCACTGCGTCGAGTGCGGCAAACACTTTTTCTTTCACGCCAATTTCTTCAAACACCGCTTCAATGACTAAGTCAGCATCTTTCAAATCGTCATAAGACAGCGTGGTGGTCAAAAGTGCCATGCGCTCGTCCAGCTTGGCTTGCTTGAGCTTGCCCTTGGTCACTTGTGCGTCGTAGTTTTTCTTGATGATGCCAACACCCTTGTCCAGCGCCTCTTGCTTCATCTCCAACATCTTGACAGGAACACCTGCGTTCAAGAAGTTCATAGCAATGCCGCCGCCCATCGTGCCCGCGCCAATCACAGCCACTTGTTTGATACTGCGCTGCAAAGTGTCGCTTGGCACATCAGGAATCTTGCTTGCAGCACGTTCGGCCACAAACAGATGACGCAATGCGCGGCACTCGGGTGTCCACATTAAATTGATAAAGATATCGCGCTCAGCCACCATGCCATCGTCAAATTTCATGGTGAGTGCGTTTTGCACGGCGTCCACACACTTAGCTGGCGCTGGGTAATTCTTTGCCATGCCTTTGACCATATTGCGGGCAAACTGGAAATACGCCTGCGCGTTGGGGTGCGCAACTTTCAAGTCACGCACACGCGGCAAGGCAGAGCCATCGGCGTGCTTGGCAGCGATCTCTTTGGCATAGGCCAAAGCCTCAACCGCCAGTGACTCGGGCGATGCAGCCATCTTGTCGAATAATTTTTGACCTGGAATCGAAGCCAGCATTTCGCTCTTCACAGGCTCGCCGCTCACAATCATGTTGAGGGCAGTTTCTACACCCAAAACGCGCGGCAAACGCTGCGTGCCACCAGCACCAGGAATCAAGCCCAGCTTGACTTCAGGCAGTGCAACCAGTGCAGTAGGTGCAGCAATGCGGTAATGGCAACCCAAGGCTAACTCCAAACCGCCACCCATGCAAATGCTGTGAACAGCGGCGATGGTGGGCTTGGCAGAGTTCTCAAGCAACAAAATTAAAGAAAGCAAATTTGGCTCTTGAATCGACTTGTCCGAACCGAACTCGGTAATGTCCGCGCCGCTACAAAACGCCTTGCCAGCACCTGTGACCACAATGGACTTCACGGCTGCATCAGCGTTCGCCTTGTGCACACCGTCAGCAATGCCAAGCCGCGTGGCGTGCGACAGACCGTTCATGGGAGGGTTAGCAAGAGTCACGACAGCAACGTCGCCAATCACTTGATACTGGGCAGTCATAAAAGTTCCTTGAAAAGTTTAAAAATACAAAAAAGCACGATCGTTCGATATTCTAGCAACATATTTTGGCTAGCTCTTCACAAGCATCGCCACCGCCCTCGCTTCCATTGCCAGTCCCTCACCAACAGCCCCTAGTTTTTCGGCAGTTTTAGCTTTCACGTTCACTTGGCTAGCGTCCAAACTCAATGCAGCACTCAATCGTTCGCGCATGGCATCGATGAAGGGGGCAAGCTTGGGTGCCTGTGCAATCACCGTGCTATCGACATTGTTGATCTGCCAGCCTTGCTCTCGCACCAACTCAGCTGTCTGCTGCAGCAACTTGATAGAGTCAGCGCCTTTGTAGCGTGCATCGGTATCTGGGAAATGCTTACCAATGTCGCCTAGCGCCGCCGCGCCCAGGAGCGCATCTGTAATGGCGTGGCACAGCGCATCAGCATCAGAGTGCCCCAAC